>CAOKHR010000131.1 GCA_948468325.1 uncultured Lachnospiraceae bacterium
GTACAGCATGGGAAAATGCTTGACTATTTGCTGCGTGACTTTGCGATTGCCCTATTATTTTTGAAATTTTCTAAAAAATATATTGACAAAAAACAATTTATGCTGTATCATAACTATTGTGCTTGAGAGATATGTCAAAAAGCACAGAAGTTCAGAATGCGATAGTGGCGTAGTTGGTAACGCGCGACCTTGCCAAGGTCGAGACCGCGGGTTCGAGCCCCGTCTATCGCTCTTAGGTTGAGAACCGCAACCCCTTGATTTTAAAGGGTTTGCGGATTTCTTTTTTTCTCTGAACAGGGTGATTCTGATTAAATTTTGAATAAATATATGCTGTATGCAAATCCTTATTTGTTAAGCAAGTGTTTGTCGTAAAGGGATTGACATACTTTTTCTTTGTGTTATCGCATCATTGTCTTTATAAAGATTATATGGTAGAATCATCTGCAAGGACAACCGTGTTGCAGGGTGTGTTGACCTCTATTCTGAAAAGAATGGGGGTGATGCCTATGAAAAATCATTTTGATTTTAAGGATATAATGACCTTTGGTCTGTTCCTTTTGGCATTGCTTACATTCGTTTTTACGTTTTGTAAGTAACCATACATAGAAAAACCACCCTTAAACTTTGACAGGTAACAGGGTGGTTTTTCTATTCATCTTGTGAGGTCAACCCATCATGTTGGGCGGTTGTTCCTTTTATACAAATACTATAACACGGTTTGTCGTCCTATTCAAGAGAAAAATGAATCTTGAGTTTTCCCAAATTAAGTGGACACGAGGCAGATGCACATCAGGGTATCTGCATTATATTCTGTTATTATCTCCCCATTCACACATCCCGTCTAATATGGGAATCAGAGATTTTCCGCGTTCCGTAAGGCTGTATTCTACTTTTGGAGGGATTTGCGGGTATTCCTTTCTGTGCACTAATTGATCTGCTTCTAGTTCTTTTAATGTAGAACTAAGCGTTTTATAAGAAATTTCATCGATATATTTTTTCATTTCATTAAAGCGGACCACACCAAATTCCATAAGCGTATAAAGGATTGTCATCTTATATTTCCCATTGATAAGGGATAATGTGTAGCTGAAACCTGTTGTCTGCAGACATTCTTGTGATATGCATCGTTCACTCATCTTTACACTCTCCTTTAGGTAAGTATATAACATATATGTAAGTATCGCACTTAAAAGTACGTACTTGCTATCTATTTCATTCTTACTATAATTATAATATCAGTATCAAAAAAAGTCAATTTCGCATGTAAAAGGGATAACAGAAAAAGATCAAAGCTGCTTTTCGTTTGTAATACCTGATAACCAGCCAGCGGATAAAGTGTGAGATGGACTTTGAATGATTAAAATATATCAAAATGATGGAGGAAGGATCTTATGAGAAAAAAAATTGTTGTTATTACAGGCAGTCCGCGAAAAAACGGTAATAGTTTTGCCATGACGGATGCATTTATCAAAGCGGCTGAAAAAAAGGGACATACGGTTACCCGTTTTGATGCTGCTATGAAACATGTAGGTGGGTGCCATGCATGTGAAACATGTTTTAAGACCGGAAAGGCATGTTCGTTTGACGATGATTTTAATGTTATTGCACCGGCAATCATGGAGGCAGACGTAGTTGTATTTTCGATGCCTGTTTACTGGTATTCGATTCCGGCACAGATAAAAGGAGTCATCGACAGGCTGTTTTCCTTCTGTGTTGCCGGTAAGGACATATCAGGAAAAGAGTGCGTACTGCTCACCTGCTGTGAAGAAGATGATATGTCAGTGATGGACGGTGTCCGTATTCCCATTGAACGTTCGGCTGCGCTGCTGAAATGGAAAATGTCAGGCGAAGTTCTTATTTCCGGTGTTTTGAATGCAGGGGATATTGAAAAGACGGACGGCTGTAAGCAGGCGGCGGCACTGGCGGAAAATATCTAAATGGAAACCAGGAATGACAATGGATAAAAAAATAGTGATTTTAAATGGAAGTCCGCGCAGAGCAGGAAATACATCTGCCTTAGTCAGGGAGTTTGCAAAAGGAGCAGAAAGTGCAGGAAATACAGTTACAGAATTTTTTCTGAACAGTATGGATATTCATGGGTGCAGAGGATGCTTTGGCGGACACAGCAGCAGAGAGTGCCCATGTGTTCAAAATGACGATATGAATCAGATTTATCCCGCGGTAAGGGATAGCGACGTCATTGTGCTTGCCACACCATTGTATTATTGGAATATGAGCGGACAGATTCGGACGGCTGTTGACCGTTTGTTTGCATTGGAGGAACGTGACGGCAATTTTCTCCGCGGACACGGAAGGGCTTCTGCCCTGCTGATGGCTGCGGAGGGGCATGGTTTTGAAGATGTTGTTCTTTATTATGATCATCTGATGGAGCATTTAAAATGGAAAAATCTTGGTCATGTACTTGCCGGCGGGAATGGAGAGGCAGGTGAAATTGAAGGCAAACCTGAACTTCAGAAGGCATATGAACTGGGAAAGTCAATCAGTTAATACGCAGGATTAAAATACAAAGCAGTATTTATCTGCACAGAAAAAAAAGCACGGCATATACTATAAGCAAGAAGCAATACGAGGAATATTTATGTCCAGACAAAATATCAGGTATCTGCAGAATGACACGTTAGATGAAGGAAATTTACAGGTAAATGTGGAAACGCCTTCCGGAAGACTGCCTATTGAAAATGCAGAGGTTACAATTTCTTTTACCGGAGATCCGGATGACACAATTGAAGAGGTGTCTACAAATTCCTCCGGACAGACAGAGCGGATAGAATTGCGGACGCCTCCATTAGAATACAGTATGGAGCCGTCGGAGCAGCAGCCGTATGCAGAATATACAATTCAGGTAACGGCAAAGGGTTTTATTCCCGTGAACATTTCGGGTATACAGGTGCTTCCCGGAGAAACGTCTGTTCAGAGAGTGCGGCTGGTACCGGAAGAATCCGATATTAACCCGGTCAATAATATTGTAATTCCCGCAAATACGTTATTTGGAAATTTCCCTCCAAAAATTCCGGAAGATGAAATTAAACCTTTGGAGGAAACGGGAGAAATTGTTTTAAGCCGGGTCGTAGTGCCGGAATATGTAGTCGTGCACGACGGAGCGCCTTCCGACAGTACGGCAAGGGATTATTATGTGACTTATAAAGACTATATCAAAAATGTTGCATCCAGTGAAATTTATGCGACATGGCCGGACGCTACCTTACGCGCAAATATACTTGCAATTTTATCTTTTACATTAAATCGTGTTTACACAGAATGGTACCGGAATAAGGGATATGATTTTACGATTACATCGTCTACTGCGTTTGACCATAAATGGATTTATGGCAGAAATATTTTTGAAAATATCTCCAGGATTGTAGATGAGATTTTTGACAGTTATCTTTCCAGGCCGAATGTCTCGCAGCCGATTTTGACTCAGTACTGCGACGGACAGAGAGTAAGCTGTCCCAACTGGATGAGTCAGTGGGGCTCTAAGGATTTGGGAGACAGAGGTTACAGCTTTATTGAAATTTTAAGGTATTATTATGGAAGCAATATGTATGTCAATGAAGCAGATGAAATTGCCGGTATTCCGGCATCCTGGCCAAGAGTCGATCTCTCGGTAGGTTCCAGAGGAGATAAAGTCCGCCAGATGCAGGCGCAGCTTGCCAGAATTTCCAGAGCATATCCGGCGATTCCTGTAGTTTCTGCGGATGGAATTTTCGGTCCGGCCACCGAAGAGGCGGTGGAAGTGTTCCAGTCGGTATTCGGACTTCCGGTGACCGGAGTTGTGGATTATTCTACATGGTATAAAATATCCGAAATTTATGTGGGAGTCAGCCGTATTGCGGAGCTGTATTGATTTTTTGTTTTTTGCAGCCGGTTTGCATTGTTTTGCAAACCGGCTTAATTTGAGTTGTATACAATTAGAGACCACTCCGCAGGAGTGTGTCATACTGGGATGCCCTATGAGTATACATTTCGGTTCTTTCTTATTTTGTCCCTTTGTGTTAAAATAAGTTTTATTCAGATAACAGGGCATTAGAGAAAAGAGGGATGGAATGCATAATTATAAAATCATTGTAGCTTATGACGGCACGCGTTACAAAGGCTGGCAGAATCAGAAAACAACAGATGCGACGATACAGGGGAAGCTGGAAAAGATACTGGAAAAGGCAGTAGGATGCCCAATCAGTATTATCGGTTCCGGAAGGACGGATGCAGGCGTTCATGCGAAAGCGCAGACGGCCAACTTTTATCTGCAGGATTCTTATGAGGAAGAAGAACTGCTGGAGATGTTTAACCAGTATCTGCCGGAGGATATTGCAGTACTTTCGGTAAAAGAAGCCGGAGCGCGTTTTCACAGCAGATTTTCGGCAACGGGAAAGACATACCGGTACCGGATTCATACCGGAAATATACCGGAAGTTTTTGAACGGAAATATGTGTATTCCTATAACAGGCCGCTGTATGTGGAAGATATGAAAAAAGCAGCGGAATATATGATTGGTACAAAAGATTTCGCAGCTTTCTGCGGAAACCGGCATATAAAAAAGTCAACGGTGCGTAACATATATGAAATCCGTTTTGAAGAAACGGAAAACGAACTTCGGATTGTGTTTAAAGGAAGCGGTTTTTTACAGAATATGGTGCGTATTATGACAGGAACGCTGATTGAAGTAGGAGAAGGGAAAAAGAAACCGGAAGACATTCCTGCAATATTGGCTTCAAAAAACAGAGAACTTGCAGGATTTACTGCACCGGCTCAGGGACTTATGCTGATGGAAGTAAAATACGATTAGAAGGGGATACTATGGCAATCCGGAAAGAGAAATGGTTTGTAACAGGCAAACGGGCAGATTTTCGGGCAATCGGTGAGAAATACGGAATTGATCAGGTTACGGCCCGTATTATACGTAACAGAGATATAATTGAGGATGCAGACATTGAAAGCTATATAAAGCCGGATCTTTCCAAAATGTACTCTCCGCATTTAATGAAAGATATGGACCGCCTGACTGCAATTTTGCATCAGAAAATAAGGTTGCAGAAAAAGATACGTATTATCGGAGATTATGATATTGACGGAATCCAGTCTACGTATATTCTGCTGAAAGGAATCAGGCGTGCGGGAGGAATTGTTTCAGAGGCAATTCCGGACAGGATGAAAGACGGGTACGGCATCAATGAAAATTTAATTGCCCAGGCAAAAAAAGACGGTATAGACACTATTATTACGTGTGATAATGGTATTGCGGCTATGGATGCGATTGCTTATGCAAAAGAGCTTGGCATGACAGTATTGGTGACGGACCATCATGATATTCCATATAAAGAAGAAAACAAAATCCGCACATACTTAAGCAGTAAAGCAGATGCAATTGTAAATCCAAAGCAGGCGGAATGCGGCTATCCTTTTTCGGGAATCTGCGGAGCCGTAGTCGCATTTAAAGTGGTACAGGCTTTATATGAAGCCTGCGGGATTCCTGCGGCGGAAGCAATGGAATTTCTGGAAAATGCGGCGTTTGCGACAGTAGGCGATGTAATGGATTTACAGGACGAAAACAGAATTATCGTAAAATTCGGTTTAGAGCAGATGCGCGGTACAAAAAATATCGGACTTGCTGCCCTGATGAAGCAGAAAGCAGTACAGCCGGAGCGGTTAAGTGCGTATCATCTGGGATTTGTCCTGGGACCCTGTTTAAATGCCAGCGGAAGATTAGATACGGCAGCGCGTTCTTTAAAACTGCTGTTAGCAGAACAGGAATCGGAGGCTTATGTACTTGCGGCAGAGCTGGCGGACTTGAATGAAGAGCGCAAGCAGATGACGGCTGACGGTGTGGAGGAAGCACTGGAATTTATTTCCCAAAAGCATCTGGACGAGCAGAAAGTTATGATTATTTATCTGCCTAAGCTGCACGAGAGTCTGGCGGGCATTGTAGCGGGAAGAATCAGGGAAAAATACAATCATCCGGTATTTGTGCTCACGGATTCCGAAGAGGGGGTCAAGGGCTCCGGCCGCTCAATAGAATCTTATTCCATGTATGAAGAGATGTGCAAATGTCAGGATTTGTTTTTGAAATTCGGAGGACATCCCATGGCGGCGGGACTTACGCTTCCTCCGGAAAAAGTGAAAGAATTTGAAGTTCGAATGAATGAAAATGCGGCTTTAACAGAAGAAGATTTTATTCCTAAAATATATATTGACGTGCCTATGCCGCTTTCTTATGTGACAGAGAGCATTATCAGGGAATTCAAAATTTTAGAGCCCTTTGGCAAGGGAAATCCCAGGCCGGTTTTCGCAGATAAAAATATTCGCATAAAGGAAAAGCGCATTGCAGGCAAAAACCAGAATGTAGTAAAGCTTACGTTAGAAGATGCGGCAGGGCGTTGTTATCCGGCCGTATATTTTGGAGATGCCGGAGAATTTTTCAATTTTCTGGAAGAAAAAGATACAATATCCATTATTTATTATCCGGAAATCAACAGCTATATGGGAAGAGAGGAGATCCAGTTTGTAGTTTCCGGTTATTGTTAAAAACAGGAGGATTTTATGGTACAGAAAAATTTTAAATTTTTGTCGGCAGACGGTAAAACGAAGATTCATGCGGTGAAGTGGATGCCCGATTCAGGAGAATATACGGCAGTTCTGCAGATTACACACGGAATGCAGGAATATATTGAGCGTTATAAAGAGTTTGCCGGATTTTTGACAGAAAAGGGGATTATGGTAGTCGGACATGACCATCTCGGACATGGTTTATCTGTCCGTGGGCCGGAAGAATACGGATATTTTTCAGAAAAAAACCCAAGCAATACACTCATTAAAGATATGCATACGCTGCGGAAAGGGATACAAAAGGAGAATCCGGATGTGCCTTATTTTATGCTGGGACACAGTATGGGTTCCTATATGCTGCGCAAGTATATTACGCTGTATCATGAAAACCTGCGGGGAGTAATTATTGTGGGAACGGGGAGCATGCCGGATGCGATGATGAAA
>CAOKHR010000132.1 GCA_948468325.1 uncultured Lachnospiraceae bacterium
TGTTTGATACGGATACAGGAACATGGTCTGAAGGGATTACTCTGACAGACGAGGAAAAATATATTCGGGATTATTCTTTGTGTATGGGCGCAGACGGTAGTTTGTCGGCCGCGGTAAATTTTGTGGAAATTGAAGAGAGCGATGCAGGTATTTACGGGGCGGCTGATTTACGTGTGCTGGATTTTGGCGAGAGTGAAGATTTAAAAATCAGTGAAATTACTTATGAGGAAGCGCTTGTTACGCCGGGTGGACTGTTGCCGCTTGATTTTACAGTGACGAATAACGGAATGGAGGCAGTAAACGGCTTTCAGGTGGAAATATCAGATGCTGCGGGCGGGCTGCTGCAGTCCGGCAGAGTGTCCTGTGAAATCGCACCTGGAGAGTCCGTAGAGACAGGCTGTAATTATCAGCTTCCGGAGACATTTTCCAGACATAAAATTAAGGTAAACGTGTATGCCCAAAATGAGACGAAGCTTACGGACAATACGGCGGAAACAGAAATCGGATATGCGGATATTTCTGTTAGCGGGATGTATTTAAGCGGAAGCGGCTCACAGGTAGTCTTAAAAGGGCAGATACAAAATACCGGGTTTGAAGACGCGGCGGATACCGTTGTTACGGTGTATGAGTCTGGCGCGGAAGGAACTGTAATTGGAAGCGCAGAACTTGGGATGGTGGCAGCGCAGGAGAGCGGAGAATTCGAACTGAAAATTCCGGAGGCTTATCTGCGGGTACATGAAGAAATCAGCGGAAATGTGCTATATATTGCCGCGGAATCTTTGGCGGAGGAATTGAACTATGCAAACAATGCCACGCAGTATCTGATACAGTCCTATTCGGATGAACCGCTGATGTTAAACCATCAGGAACTGAACATGAATCCGGGCGGTACGGCAATGCTTGAAATTACCTGTTTCCGCCAGAGCGATCTTGAGAGTCAAGCGGTATCATGGAGCAGCAGCGATGAAACGATAGTCAGAGTCGAAGACGGAGAACTAAGCGCAGCCTCTGCGGGAACGGCAGTCGTGACGGCACAGATTGGAGAGCAGGAAGCTTTTTGTACTGTCAGGGTACTGGCAGGGGCGTCTGTAGCGGGTGTCTGTATGGAGGAGACAAGTATCCGTCTTCCGGTGGGAGAATCCAAACGGCTGGCAGTATCCGTTCTTCCGGCAGATGCTGCCAATAAAAAGGTTGCCTTTGAAACATCGGATAAAGATGTGGCAATTGTAGGGACGGACGGAACGGTACAGGGAGTTTCGGTAGGCACGGCGTTTATCACAGTCCGCAGCGAGGATGGGAATAAATCGGCGCTTTGTCAGGTGACGGTATGTCAGGGTGAAAACCAGAGATATACGGCATCTTTTACAGACGGTGAGAATACCTCCGGGGAAAGCCCGGAATCTGTTACAAAAGAGGCGGGAACGCTGATTACGCTGCCGCAGAATACTTATCAGAAAGAGGAATTGTTCTTTGTGGGCTGGAGTGACGGAAAAAGCAGCTACCGGGAAGGAGAATCCTATCGAATGCCATACCGGGATGTTGTATTTACAGCACTCTGGAATGAGGAGGCGATACCGGAGTATATCATCCGTGCGTCGGCGGATACGGGCGGAAGCATTTCGCCGCAGGGAGAAATTTCAGTGCAGCAGGGAAGAGAGCAGATGTTTTTGATTCATCCGGATGAGGGCTATACGATTGGTGATGTACAAGTTGACGGCAAGAGTGTCGGCAGCGTGACAGAGTATACGTTTGATGATATTTCAGACGGACATACGATTGAAGCGTCGTTTAACAGGATTCCCGGTAAAAAAGTTTCAGACATTATTTTAAGTGAGAGTGAACATACATTAAAAGTCGGGGAAACGCTGCTTCTGACAGCGGCCGTTTGGCCCGAAGACGCGGAAGAGAAAACTGTAATCTGGAAATCCGAAAATGAAGAAATAGTATCTGTAAAAAACGGAACGGTTACAGCTCTTTCTGCGGGAACAGCAGTGATTACCGCGGAAAGTACGGATGGCAGCGGTGTGAGAGCGTCATGTACAATTCATGTAACGCAAGATACCGGCGGGGAACCGGATATTACGCCTGTTTCACCGACACCGGAGCCTTCGGATAAGACACCGGACGATGGGACAGAATCGCAGCTTCCGAATAGGACACAGAATGATTTGCCGGCCACGCAGCCGGAAGAAACTGCGCTAAAGGCGGGTGATGAGGTGACTGACAGCCTGACTTCGGCAAAATATAGGATTTTAAGCCTTTCACCGGCGGCAGCAGAATATACGGCATCCACAAAAAAAGGAACAAGCATTAAAGTGCCGGATTTGGTTGTGCTGAACGGGCAGACATTTTTTGTTACCAGTATTGCAAAGTCGGCATTTAGAGGAAATAAAAAACTAAAAAGCATAGTCATCGGAAAAAATGTAAAGAAAATCGGAGAAAAAGCTTTTTATGGATGCAAAGCATTGAAGAAAATAACGATAAAGTCCACAGGGCTGAAAAAAGTAGGAAAAAATGCGTTTAAAGGGATTCATAAAAGTGCAAAAATTAAAGTGCCGAAAAAGAAATTAAAAGCTTACCGGAAACTTCTGAAAAAGAAGGGACAGGGGAAGAATGTTAAAATCCAATAACTGATAAAAGGCGGCGCAAGGGATATTTTCCTGCGCCGTTTCTTTATCTGTTTTAGCGCATAAAAAATCTTCCATAAATTGGAATTGTGTATATTGTGTGAAATGTCTTTCTCTTAATTTCGTTTTAATTATTCCGGTATAGATTTATTCTTATATCTTTACTGGAAGGAGAATGAAGAATTATGCAAAAAAGAATTTTTATAATAGTGTTGTGTGTTTTAATTGCAGCTGCGAACACTATTTGTCCGTACACAAGTACATATGCAATGGATGCCGTCAATGAGGTTAAGGAGATGCGGGCGGCAGGCATTACGCCGGAGACACCGGAGACGCCGGAAACACCGGGGAATGTAACGCCGGAAGCGCCGGATGTTATAGAACCGCCGAAAAACGGAACGGTAATTTCTGCGGGAGCAGAGAGTTATGTGGTAACAAAAGAAAGCGCGGAAGTGGCATATAAGGGAACGACAGAAGTGGGAATGATTAAAATTCCTGCAGAGGTAGCCGTAAATGGGATCTCCTATAAAGTAACTTCTATAGCAGATGAAGCATTTAAGAATAACACGGGCATCACGAGTGTTTTCATTGATAAGAATGTTACAACTATAGGAAAAGCTGCATTTTCCGGCTGCATTAAGCTGGAAACAGTTTCACTGGAAGCCGGTTTAACAACGATTGGCATAGAAGCTTTTACAAATTGTACGGCGCTTAAGACAATTACGATTCCAAAGACGGTGACAATTATTAAGACAAGGGCATTTATGGGCTGTACGGCATTAAATGCGGTGTCGCTTAGCAAAGGAATTGAGACAATCGGAAAAGGTGCATTTCGAAATTGTATTGCACTGACGATGATTACACTTCCAAAATCAGTTACGGAAGTAAAAACAAATGCGTTTCTTGGCTGTAAAAAACTGGCGGTTGTCAATTTGAAAGCGGGTTTAACCACAATCGGAAACAGTGCGTTTGCTGACTGTACAGCGCTTGGCAGTATTATGATTCCAAAGACCGTGACGACAATTAAAGAGGGAGCATTCAGCGGAGATACGAGTCTGGCAGCTGTAACTATCAGTATAGGAATAGAAACAATAGGAAAAAAAGTTTTTTATGGCTGCAAAAAACTTCAGGTACTGACTATAAAATCCAGGAAGCTGACAAGTGTAAAATCAAATGCACTTTCCGGAATCGGATCTACAGCCGTAATCAGAGTAAAATCCGCAAAGCTGTCCGCTTATACAAAACTGTTCAAAGGAAAAGGACAGGGCAGTAAAGTTTCTGTTGTTAAAATCTAAAAAAAGAACATATTTTATCGGGGCTGGCATAATGTGTGCCAGCCCCAGTGCATTTTCAAGCCTTTTGTCTGGAACTTTTGTACTTCGATACGGCAAGCGCTACCGCAAAAATCGCAATGCTGTAGAGCGCCAGTATGCCAAGATTATGCCAGTATTCTTTCATTACAAATGGTTTTCCGCCAAAACCGGAAATCAAATCATTGTTTTTGATATACCAGTAAAGCGGCAGATATTTGGAAAAAGTAAGAACATTTTCGCCCAATAGCTGCTGTGGAATGAAAATACCGCATAAAAAGCTCATGCCAAGGGTCAGGATATTATTTATCATATTGATGGTATTTGAAGAGGGAGCAAAGCAGCCGATGACAAGGGAAATGGATACACCGACCGGCAGCAGCAGGAAGCTGTTTGCAATGCATAAAAGCCCTTTTTCGGAAAACATCTGCGCGCCATAAAATACCCTTGAAGTAATAATAAACAAAAGCCAGATTCCCAGACAATAGCAGATGCTTCCCAGAGCAATCTGCAGGTTGCGGCTTAACAGGCTCGTAGAGGAGCAGGAAATTCTTTTTGCCAGATTTTTTTCCCAGAAAATAGTCAGAATGGGCGTCAGTCCGGTTAAAATCATACTGACTAAAACATAAGCGAGAAACTGGTAAAAATAGAAGGGGGCCGTCATGGAAGATTCGCCCGTTTTTTCAAATTCTACAACCTGAACTTGGTCAGATGCTTCCGAAAGCGCCGAAGCAGCATGTGAAAAAGCCTCTTCGGGCAGAAAACCTCCTGTAAGGTAAAGCCTTAATGTTTTAATGTACGAATTGATTTGTTCATCAATAAATGCACTGCTGTAAATACCCGGAATCTGCACCGTTTCATACAAATCACTATCTTCTGCAAAAAGACGTGTTTCAAAGCCTTCCGGAAGAATCAGAATATAGTCACAGGTACGGTAAAACAAGCTGTCCAGCAGAATTTCTTTGTCATAAGCAAAAGGTGTTAAGGTGTGCAGTGATGAAAGGTAATCACATAACGCTCCGGATGCTTTGGAATTGTCTTCGTCAATAATCCCGATATTGAGTGAAACTGACTGAAAAGAGGAGTTTTCCGTGTCGGTGTTAAAGCTGGTAGCCATTATTGCAATGACGCAGAAAATTACAAAATACATCATATTTATCGGTAAATATTTTTTTGCTGTTTTTATAAATGCTTTAAAGACTTGCATATGTTTTCCTCCTTATCATCAGACAGCCTGCAGCCATAAAAATAACGGCAATCAAAAGCAGGACGCAAAGGTTTGTGCCATATCTTTCCGTTACACCGTAAATGTTTAATGTCAGAAAGCTGTCAGAAATCAAAACGGCAGGGTTAATATCGTTAATCAGCGGGCAGAAAGATTCTACAAGCATTCGCATATTGCCGATCATAAGTCCGCTTAAAAAGCTGCAGAGCAGGGAAACAGAAACCATAATGCCGTTTTTGGCCGCTTCGCTGACGCGTCCGATGCTGCCGACAAAAAAGCCGAAGCTGACACCCATGATGCATCCGATAAAGGAAGTAAATAAAATGAGCGGCAGAGAGGTGCCAAAGTCAATTTTCATTATATAAAACAGATACAGTACATTCACGGCAACACAGAAAAACTGTGACAGCAGGCAGGAAAGAAGCTGCGCGCCGACCGAAAGGAATTTATTGTTTGGTGAAACACATTTTCTGGCCCCGAGAGGGGAAAGGTTTGCCTGATGGTGCATGGCAATATAGGCTCCGGCAAAAGAAGTAAATAAGCATGCCATTGCAATCAGATTGAAATAATACTGTATCATGCTGTCCATATTACCAGGTGTTAAAGAAAGCTCTTTTCCATAGGAAGAAACAGTTTCGGTCAGGGAAAGAATTTCCGGCAGTCTGCCCGGATCTTTTTGTGCAATTTCTGTAATAACGCTTACATTTGTGCGGTATTCCCGCAGAATTGTCTCTAAAATACTCTGTTCTATCGCAAGTGTAGTGGCATTTGCATTATCAGATGCAGCGCAGCTTAATGTGACATCTTTTCCAACCTTAAATATACCGCGTACCGTGTTTTCTTCCAGAAGCTGCATGGCGTTTTCCCAATCGGTATAGGTCAGCTCCAAAAGGGGCGTGTCAGAATCCTCACTTAATGCTTTCATAACAGTTTCAAAAGCTTCATTGTCTGTTCCTTTTTCCACGCATACTGCTGCCGGAATGGTGTGGAAATTTTCGGTGGCATTGTTAATGTTGCCAAAAGCGACATGGAACATAGTTCCTAAAATCATCGGGAATAAAAGCACCCAGAACAATTCTTCTTTTTGCCGCAGTACGCGCATCAATTCATATTTAAATTCATGAAAAAACATAATTTTCCTCCCATTATACGTTGTCCCGCAGTTCTTTTCCGGTCATTTCCAGAAATACATCATTTAAAGTCGGAAGTTCGGAATATACCCGGTCAAACGAAAGTGCATGCTGTTTCAGATATTCCAGAATGTGTACCAGATTGTGCCTGCCGCCGGAGCATTGGATATTTAACTGGCCGTTTATGTAATCCACACTGTAAACGTGGTTCAGCTTTTTGATATTTTCGAGGTCTTCGGCAGAAATGTCCGGAGTTTCAATGGAGATTTTTTCGCTTTTTTTAATCATCTGTTTTAACTCATCGGCTGTTCCCAAAGCAATATTTTTTCCGTTGTCAATAATGGCAATGCGGGTGCAGATCTGTTCTACTTCTTCCATATAATGTGAAGTGTAAATAATGGTAGCACCCTGACGGTTTAAAGTTACAATGCCTTCCAGAATTTTATTTCTGCTTTGCGGGTCGACAGCGACTGTCGGTTCGTCTAAAATAATCAGCTTTGGCTTGTGGGCAATGCCGCAGGCAATATTCAGCCGCCGCAGCAGTCCGCCGGAAAGCTTTTTGGGATAAAATTTACGGAATTCGTTTAACTCCACAAAATCAATCGCTTCTTCTACGTATTGCCTGCGAAGTTTTATGTCCCTGATATAGAGGCCGCAGAAATAGTCAATATTTTCATAGACGGTGAGACTGTCAAAGACAGCGACGTTTTGCA
>CAOKHR010000133.1 GCA_948468325.1 uncultured Lachnospiraceae bacterium
TCCCTGAACAATCCCTATGCTGTATCCGTTCTTCGCCTGCACATAAGACGCGTCTTTGATCAGAACTGCAGCCGCCAGAAAGAAGATCATATTCCATGCAAAAATCTTCTTTGCCCATCTTTTCTTTTGTTTCATCCCTTTTCCCATTTTCCTTTTCACTTTTTTCCTCCTTGTTTTTCCTTTCCAATTCCTTATTCCGTTGTTACCTGAAACGCATTCTCCTTTCCTCCCAGATAAATGATTTCTCCCGGCAAAAGTACATAATCCTTACCCGGCAAAAGTTTATTCTTTCTGTTTGTATAAGTTCCGTAAGTGGAATTCATGTCCCGTATCATCCATCCCCCCGGCGTACGCCGGATACTGCAGTGCTTTCTGCTGACCCC
Organism: uncultured Lachnospiraceae bacterium; assembly: GCA_948468325.1. GTDB lineage: Bacteria > Bacillota > Clostridia > Lachnospirales > Lachnospiraceae > Roseburia_B. The sequence goes on from CAOKHR010000133.1 coordinate 384, forward strand.
GTTTGCATTTTTCGTTATGCAGATTTCCATTTCCGGCGAACGTCCGATCGTTAAAACGTCTTTTCCAAAATCCCGCCAGCGTGTTCCCTTTAACGGGCCGCTGATGCACTCCACACAGATGCTTCCCGCATGCGCCATCGGCCTTGTAACGTCTCTGCCATAAGATTTCTGTCTCCTGTGGCCGATGACAACTGCCTGCTGCAGGCATTTACGCGCAATATACAAAAGCTCCGCCCAGAGCAGAATAATAATCACAATATTTTTCATAACGCCGAGTCCCGGAAAAAGATCGGAATTCCAGACAAAATGCGCTGCCGTTGAACAGGCAAACGTAATCAGAAAATCACGTCCCAGAAAATTTTCCGGCTTAAATCCCCTGTCTTTCATCTCAAGCGCAAAAGCCGCCGTATAAGGCGCACAATAAAGTACGTGTCCTCCCAGTGCAAATATTCCGCGGATAATCTCGCTTGAAACAATACTTAAAATTCCGTTCTCTCCGGCGGACATGGCATAAGCAACCGATTCAAAACCTCCGAATCCCGCGCCGACTGCCGCGCCGATGACAAGCCCCGTAAGTCCGTATACTTTCTTTTGCTTCGAAAAAAAATACAAAAGAATCAAAGCCGCAAAAAGCTTTGCCGGTTCCTCCCGAAAGGCCGCCCAGGGCGCCGGTCCTTCGTCTATAAACTGAAACATAATCACCAGCATAAAGAAAGATAAAAGACCGCCGACCAGAAAATATTTCATCAAATCATAAATGGAAATATTTCTGGGAATATTCAGCTCCCAGATGAAAACCATCACAATCATCGGGATAATAAGCGGCGGAATAATATCCAGCATCACAAGAAAACTCACTCCCTGAAAAAACGCAACGGATATGTATAGCAGACCGTACATCAGAGCCACCAGCGCAAGGCCGCTTTTTAAAAGAGGGTAAAAGACCCATGGCTTCTTCCATTTTTTCAGCATATTTTCTTCCGTAGCGCCATCCAGCGATGTTCCGGCTAAAAGCGCGTATTCCAGATCTGCTTTCGTATGTTTTTTCCTATATTCCGAAAAAACGTCTTTCCAGGTAATCTTCCCCACATCCGACTCTAACTGCCGGTAAAACTCCGTATTCGCCATACCGGCCTCCTAACTGATATTTTTATCTATAATCGTAAAACTCTCCCTCTGATCCGCCAGATAAAACGTATCGCCCGGGCGCAGGGCAACCGGCTGGTTCGGCTGTATACGGCTGCCGCCGACAAATGTGCCGTAAGTAGAACCCACATCCATAAGGTATACTGTCCTTCCAGAAATACTGATTTCACAGTGTCTGCCGCTGATTCCCTGCGTACCTTGCGGATAGACAATTCCGCCCTGCGGGTCCCTGCCGATTCGTATTTTCCCGTTTATGGCAAACCGCCTTCCCGCAAACGCACCCGAAACGCCCTGCAGACGAAGTCCACTGTCGGCGGAAGGCGCTGCAGGAGACGAAGAAGATTTTGTTTTGCTCTTCTTTTTCGAGGTATAGAAAAAAACTGCCGCGATTATAACAATCACCAGAACCGCTCCGACAGCCGCAAGGATTCTTATATCCACCGGAAAGGAAGATCCTTTCTTCGCCTTATCATACGAAATTCCAAGCTCGTCCAGTTCCTCCATGACGTAATCTATAATGACAGATATATAATACTCTGAAACTCTTGATGCATCTTCTCCCTCTCCAACAAGAGTTCCGGCAACGGCAGTGTTAATTGCAATTACATTTCCCTCCGCCGTCAGAAGCGGTCCTCCGGAATTACCGGATGAAATTTTGGCATCATGCTGGATAACTTCCGTATTCTCATCGTATTCAACTATTTTAAAACTGGAAATTACGCCTCTCGTGCCAGACACTTCCTCCACGCTGGCGGGAAGATATGAATTTGCATTATAATCAGCCAGTCCCGGATAACCAAGCGCATAAACTGTATCCATTTCATTTGCATGCACATAAGACATCAGCGGCAGCGCAATTCTTCCTTCAACTTTGCGTTCCGCCTGCAGAATTGCAAAATCAGGATTACCCGCCGTCGTATATAGAACTTTGCATTTCACTATATGATTTTCATCCTTGCTATAATAACAATTACCATCTTCATCATATGAATAAGTAATAGCTTCGTTATCCAGCAGAATATACACGGTATCTGCAATTATCCCGTCTTCATTTGCAACTACATGCCTGTTTGTAATAAAAATATCTGTTTCTTCTCCCGCTTTCCCAACGCCGAATCCGCTTCCTTTACTTCCGTCCTCCGGATTAAAAATACGCACAACACCCTTATAAGCATTCCTTATAATTTCCGCCTCCGAATCCCCCGCCGCTTTCCCTTTTACACTAAAAGGAGCGCTCAAAATTCCTGCAAACAACATGACGGCTGCGAATATTCCAAAAAATGCTCGTTTTCGCACTCTTTTCGTACCTTTCATTCTCTTTTTCTCCTCCCTTTTGTTTATTCTGACAAAAAAACCTCCTTGTCCATGTCAATTATTGTAACATTTTTACGTTATATTAGCAACGTAAATTTGTAAGTCTTTGCTTTTTTGTTCCCAGCTTTAAATATCTGGCAAGCCTTTTCTTTTCTTCCGGATGGTCCGCCGCTTTGTAATCCTGTTTTATTTTTTCGTAAGACAAATCGTCAATGACCTTTTTCCCTTTTGAAAATATCCTGTGATAGAGTAAAAATCCTTTTTCGTCTCCCAGTTCTGCCGCTTTCCAAAGACAAAGACGCGCCAGTTTTACATCCTCCCTGCACTGCCTGTTTTGCCAGAGCAAAATTCCGATTTTTCTGTATGAACCGGCGTCTCCTTCCAAAGCTTTTATCCAAAGTTTTTTCCATGTTTTATCCATCTGCATCCTCCTTTTCCACTCTACTGTAACATACCCGTTTCTCATCATCTGCAAGTTATTTCCTTTAGAAAAAAACGTTCAAAAGATTTTCCAATCTTTCGAACGTTTCTTAATTATTATTATTCTTTTCTTTTTCTGTATTTATTCCGAATCTTTCTGCAGCTGATACAGCTCATCCTGATATTCTCCAATATAATCCGCATAAATTCTGCTTTGCCGTTCATCCAAAGAAAAGTTACAGCATCGATCAGCCAGATTCCCCCATGCCCTGCCATTTATAATCATATTGTAAAGTTTTTCTGCCTGCTTTAATATTGCATCTTTATGTGAGTTACACCATGAAAGCTGATTGGAAAGCAGGTTTTTATAATCAATATCAGACTTTGTATCTGTTTCCAAAAGGCGGATTTCTACCTTTTTCAAACACTTCGGCCATACAGGAATCATATTGTTAAAGTTAATTGCGCCCCATTCCCCGCCGTTTATTTTAAGGAAGTCAATCTGATTTTTCATATGTAAATGCTTTTTCTTCGGGGAAGTGAGCGGTGCATAATACTGAAAATCATTGATGAAAAAGACTATGCCAACAAATGGACGGATAGATTTGCTGTCCATTGTAAAAGGCACGCAAGGGTCAGTTTTTCTCAGAAAATCACAATATGCCGGACTGACCGTATAAAATGACAGGTTCATGACATTTCCCTCCATAAATGCAAAGAGCCGGGCTTTACAGCCTGGCCCTCGCCTTTTTAACTCCCACTTATGGCAGGGTGCTCCGCTTTTTTAGCTCCCACTTATGGCAGGGTGCTCCGCTTTTTTAGCTCCCACTTATGGCAGGGTACTCCGCTTTTTGAGTGATACCACTCTTTGTTATTATTGTACGCAGACCAAACCTTTATGTCAATAATTTCAACTTATTTTCAGAAATATTTTTCACCTACTCCAAATCCTTCTGCAGCTGATACAGCTCATCCTGATATTCTCCAATATAATCCGCCCATTCTCCGCTTAATTCTTCCACCTCATTCAGGTAAATTTCCATCCTCTGCTCCACCGCATCCCTGTCGTCCTGCCATACTTCCTCAACGGCAGAAAAAGATTTCAGTTTGTCATGGACCTGCTCTCTGACATACGCCGTTTCTTCTTCCTCCCATCCGGCAAACCAGTAATTGATGCCGCAGTAATCATACCTGCGAAAAACCTCCTGGATTTTTACCACCATTTCGTATTCCTTTGCCAAAGCATCTCTGGTAAGAGAATCCTCTTCCTCATAGCTTAAATACTCATTCAAAACCTCAAGCGACTCCACATAATGCTGGAGATTCTGACTCCTTTCATCTGCATTCATAACATATTCTTCCGGTTCAATGTTATGCTTTTTTAACAGTTCCTCAAAATCATCATCCATTTGATAAGGCTCTGTTTTTTCCGCCGCCTTTTTCATACGGTCAATCGTATCCCGCAATAAACTTTCTGCCGTCTTTAACGTTTCGCTGTCCTTTTTTTCCAGATAATTTCCCACTGCCGAAAGCGCACTGTCATAATCCGCGCTGTCCGCGTCTCTTTGTAATATAATCTCTGCATAATCGTCCACAATAGCCTGGCTTCCGCTGTCCGGCCCGGTTTTCCCTCCGCAGCCGGCAAGCAGACAGACTGCCGCAAATACAATATATCTTATACATTGTTTCATAATAATCCCTGCCCTTTCATCGCTCTCTTGGCACTCTGCAGCCGGCGCTTCGCCCCTGTCAGTGCGTCTGTAATTTCCTCCTGGCTGTTATAAGCCACGTATTTTCCAAGTGCAAGCATTTCACTTGCCCCATCCATCACTTCTTCTGCCGCCTGTTCTGCTCCCATCTCTTTTAAACTGTAAATCATCTGGCTGTACTCGGCAGCGCACAGGCGCGCATATGCGTCAAGATACTGATTGTATGCATCTGTCAGCGGTTTTCTTTTATCATACGTATTGTAAATACTTTCCTCATCACACAGCCTGTCTTTTAACTTGTCTGCCACATGCTCTGTGATTTCCTGAAACTCCTCCGGCTTCTGATATAATTGCTCCAGTAAATCCAGCGGAATAAACTCTCCCATATCTTCTAATTTATGCAAATGGCTTTTTCCGTCACGATAGCTTACATAAGTGCTTTTCGCATCTTCCATATTCTTTTCTATTATTTCCCGAAGCTCTCCGACATCCTGCACATTTCCCTTTAACACTCCCTCTTTTTCAGCCGCTGCCAGAATCTCGTTTTGTCCCCGGATTTGGAAGTTGCAGATACCGACATTAATTACCATCCGCTGTATGGCAGAATATAAGGTTCCCTCTTCTTCTTTTGAGAGATGCACCGGCATATGCTCTTTCCATACAGCCCTGCCTCCCATCGCAGCAATCCACAGCGCAAAAATTCCGATGCCTGCTTTTACGCCCTGTGTTTTCATCCGGTAACGCATCATTTTCTTTCTGTTCTCTTTTGCCAAAACTGCCAGCGAATCTATAAAATTATCATGCATCAGCCGAAAGCTTTTTTCCCCGCTCTCCTCAATCAGATTCAATTTTTCCATAAGCTGCCCTGACACTGCGTAATCAAACCATTCTCCTGCATCCGGTATATCCCGCAGCATCAGACGCGTCTTTCCCAGATATTGGGGAAACGTCATAGCAAAACTTTTTGTCTTTACCTCATCAAAACTCTTTTTTGCCAGTCTGTACATTACCTCTGCGTGAAGCTGGTTTCGCTTCCGCCGTTTCATCTCTCTTGCTATATCCGGAAGCAGATAATACAAAATATAGCCGCACATAAGCTGCTTTGCTTCGTTTCCGGAAGCCTGCCTGAGTTCCAGATGATACAAACTGTCCAGATAATAGCGGATCATATCATCCATATTCCGGGGGCAGCACATTTCTTGTCCTTCCTCCGTCTCCCGGCGCATCTGAAAACTCTTCTGATACAAAGCAAGCATCATAGGATTTACAAGCAGATCTAAAATTCCATTATGACTGGGCACACGGATTCCGGCTGCCGCTAACGTTTCTGCCGCTTCTTCTTTTTCCAGCAAAAGAATTTCTGCGGATAAAAACTGATGCAGGGCATATTTTTTCACAAAATCCATCCGGTTCGTCACAAGAATCCCGACAGACGCCATCTTTCCGAGTTCTTCTATTTCCCTTAACAGCTTTTCTCTTCTTTCTCCGGCCTCATTCAGCCCGTCTAAAAGAAACAAAAACTTTCTGTATGTTCCCGATTCCTGTTCAAACAAGCGGTTTAATTCGGCAGCCGCCTCTTCCATGGAAGCCTCCGGTTCCAGACAGCACAGATGATGCAGCAGATATTTGCGGATAAAATGCCGCTCCTCCCCCGCATCCTGATATTCCGTCAGAGGAATATAAAACAAAATCGTTCCATGCTCACGGTATGTCTTCATTCCCATCTGCCACAGATGCACAAGAAACTGCGTTTTTCCCATACCGCCCGCTCCCCGCAGAAGAATCTTATCTCCCTGCAAAAGTCTCTCATAACACATTTCTTCTGACAATACACGGCCGTCGTCCATCCGGATTTTTCTTGTCAGATATTTCTCTTTTGTCTGTTTTCTCTTTTTTAGTTCTCTGAGGCTGCCTTCAAAAAGCGTACTGTAAGACACGCCTTTTTGGTCTATGCGGCAGATTAATTCGTCCAGCTCGCGCTCCATCTCCGCAATTGTCTGATACCTTTT
>CAOKHR010000134.1 GCA_948468325.1 uncultured Lachnospiraceae bacterium
TGAAAAATGCCCATAATCTCCCCTTAAAAGGAGTATGGGCATTTTAAAAACTGCTTTTTTGATTGTTTTTATATTTATTGGAAATGTTTTTTCTTCGTTCACCGAGGCAACTCCCACATCAGTAGAACAGGATTTCTGCATCAGCTTCCTGCTTATGAACCTGTGTGCCCTTATAAAGGCAATCCGGATGATGATTCTGTTTTTTATCATCAGAATATATAAGCTTGTTTACAAGTATCTGATATTTATTTTTATAATCCTAACGTTTCTAATCATAAATATTTTGAACTTTTTGAACAAATAATAAAATATATTGCATTAATTCTGCAGCCAGGTTTGATTACTCCAACACATTTGGAACGGTGTATGCAGCTGGCTTTTAATGTAAAATATAATTCTGGATGTTTGTCCAGACAAGTAGGAGCAGTTGTTACTGGTAATGATTTTTCTGTCAGATCAGTTGGATGGAATGATGAGCTATTTGATGAGGTGATGAAAATATATACGACTTGCTAAAAAAGCCGCATATAAAGCAGAAAAAGAAAGGAAAATGTTTCGCGTATTGTTTTAATATTGATCCTTATCCAGGAATATCTAAGAAGCATGTTTTAACATTTGGCAAGACAGGCAATCCTCAAATGATCTTGTTTCAGGGAGCGATTGGCAATGCGTATATCTCTTTATATGCGCCAAGAATGCAATATAAAGATGAAATAATTCTTGCTACTGGAGTAGAGCCAAAAGAGAATTCTAAATTAATATATGAAGAAGTTTTGATTCTGAACCTGAGATAGAATTTCAGGAAATTGGAAAAGAAAGTATTTTCATAAGCAGTGAACTGAGTTTCGTAGAAAATCGTTCGCTGTTTTTTAAAGACGAAAGAATACTACCAGTATGTCAATGTGAGATAGATGCAGGAAAAAGGAGCGGCTAAAAACATAAACAATATAAACAAATATTTGCCTCAATATGTATATTACATACATATTACATACGTTTTACGCATGGTTGATAGAGTGTTTTTGGTACATGTGATAGTATATTAAACGGAAAAACTTTTGCAAAAGAATTTTCAGAGCAGTAGTTGGTTTAGATTAATGTGTATGTAACATTTGGAGGTAAATATGAAAAAAAGAATATGGAAACAGGCTTCAGCGGCTGTGTTATCCCTGTCAATACTGACAGGCGGTGCAAATCTGACGAATGCAGCCAAACCGAAAGATGGAATGACAGAAGCGTCAACGACAGCTGACGCTGGCACAAATGGATATGACAAGTGGAAGAAGAGCTGGGAGGACATTAGGGACGACTGGACGCAGATTTCTCTGACGCCAGGAAGCGATGCGTCACAGCTTAATTTTGCATGGTATTCCCTGGCAGACGACAGCGGCATTCCCAGGCTTAAAATCGGAAAAGGGAGGAAGATGGAAGATGCAGAGGAATATACCGCTGTACAGTCAGATGCTACAGTGGATACAAAAAATAATGTTTCCTATAAAACAAATAAGGTAACGGCTGTCGGACTGGAGGAAAATACAACATATTATTATAGATACCAGATAAATGGTGAATGGTCTGCTCCGAAAAAATATAAAACACATTCTATCGGAAATTTCAGTTTTATTTTTGTGGGCGATCCCCAGATTGGTTCTTCCAATTCCCAGAAAGGAGAAGATACACCGGAGTTTTATGAGGCACAGTCAGATTCTGTTGCAAATGACACATTTAACTGGAACGTTACTTTAAACAGGGCAATGGAAAAAACAGATAATACCGCAAGCTTTGTAGTGTCTGCAGGAGACCAGATTCAGACAACTAAAAAGAAAGCTCCTGGGAAAGCGGCATGGGTAAGTGAAATTGAATATGCCGGTTACCTCAGCCCGGATTTGTTAAAATCTCTGCCTGTAGCAACAACGGTGGGAAATCATGATGCGGATAACCCGAATTATACATACCATTTCAATACTCCAAATAACAGTGAAAAAGGATCAAACGGAATCGTAGGAGGTGATTACTGGTTTGCTTATGGAAATGTATTGTTTTTAATTCTCAATACACAGGATACCAATGTGGCAGAACATAAACTTTTCATAGAAGAAGCGGTAGCTGCGAATCAAAATTGCAAGTGGAGGATTGCTGTGCTGCATCAGGATATTTACGGTTCTGCCGAACATTCCAATGAACCGGAAATTACAAACTTAAGATATACACTGGTTCCTTATTTCGAAGAAAATGATGTAGATGTGGTTTTAACCGGACATGATCATGCCTATTCCCGTTCCTATCTGTTAAAGGGAGGTGCAAAAACAGTTTCTTATACGGATGACGAATTTGACGAAATGCTGGAGAAAGATATAGAAACAGATACAGATGCGGCAGTATTTGTTGCAAACGGTAATATCGGACAGGATACAAAAGATCCGGCGGAGCAGCAGTATTTACAATACCTGAATGCAGTTATGGACAGCGGTGCGGTTGCATCGGAAAATACGGATACTGTAGAAAACCCGGAAGGCATTCTCTATATGACGGCAAACTCATCTTCAGGCAGCAAATATTATGATTTAACAGCAAGGAGACAGAATTATATTGCAAACCGCTGGCAGGAAGATGTTCCGACTTACTCTGTCATTGATATGACAGAGAATTCTTTCACAATCAATACCTACCGTACAGATACGGATGAAAAAATCGACACAACATTTACAATCAAAAAAGGCACTGCAAAGGCGGAACAGCCGCCGGCGGATGAAAAGATAAGTCTGGAGCAGGCGCAGGTCACAGGAATAGAAAATAAAGTATATACGGGAAAAGACATAACACAGACAATTACAGTGAAAGAGCCGAAAGGGAGTTTCTTAAAAGAAGGGATTGATTATCAGCTGTCCTATAAAGACAATAAAAATGCAGGGGTTGCATCTCTTATAATTACCGGAATAGGGAATTATGAGGGAAGCAAAACAGTGACTTTCCAAATCCAGCCTCCAAGGGTATCTTTAAAAAAGCTGTCCGCCGAAGGCGCGAAAAAAGTCCGTGTGAAGTTTTCTGCCGTAAAAGGAAATCCCACGGGGTATCAGATTACTTATGCAAATAAAAGTTCTTTTAAAGCGGCGAAAAAAGTCATCACAAAAAAGACAGACTGCATCTTAAAAAAACTGAAAAAGGGAAAGACATATTTTGTGAAAATTCGTGCCTATAAGCAGGTTGGCAAAGAGAAAATCTATGGCAGATACAGTGCAAAAAAGAAGATTACGGTAAAACCATAGAAGGAGCAGGCAATATGAAAAAACAGTTACAGCAGACTGATATACGAATATTGCTGGGAAGGGGATGCCTGATCATAATCGGCATCTCTTTCCTGCTTTTTTTATATCGGTATAATCAAATTGAAAAAATATCTTTATATGAGACTGAAGGCAGAGAGTTTGCAAAGGCGAAAGTAGTGAAAGTGATACAGGATAATGAAGAGAAGAACGGAATATATATTGGAAACCAGATTGTATTGTTAGAAGTGAAATCCGGAAAATGGAAAGGGATGGAAATGGAGGCTTTCGGTTCATCCGGCTTTTTATTTGGCACCCATTGTTCGGCCGGCAAAAATGTCATTGCTCTGATCAGCGAATCAGAGGGAGAATTTGCTGTCTCTGTATACAGCACAGATCGGGAATGGGCCATATATGCCATGGCAGGAGCATTTGTTCTGATTCTGATTGCTATTGGAGGAAAAAAGGGGCTGTATTCTGTGGTTGGCCTTGCGTTTACTGCCCTGTGTGTCCTGTTCCTTTTTCTCCCTATGATTTACAGAGGAAATTCACCGATTTTATCAGCCCTTCTTGTGGTGGCCGTTACTACAGTTGCGACCATGTATCTAATCGGAGGCATGACGAAGAAAAGTCTGGCAGCCGTGGCCGGAACGATTGGAGGGGTAATGATTTCTGTCCTGTTTGCTTTTCTCTTTAGCAGAATGTCAGAAATTACAGGCTGGAATGTACCTGATATTGAAGATTTGATATATATACGGGATCAGACTGATATTCAGGTCGGACAACTGCTCTTTGCGGGTATTTTGATTGCCGCGCTGGGAGCTGTTATGGATGTAGCCATGTCAATTTCCTCTACCATAGAAGAGATTTCCCTTCAAAGGCCGGAATTGTCTGCACGGGAATTATTTATTTCCGGTATGCATGTTGGAAAAGATATGATGGGAACAATGTCAAATACGCTGATTCTGGCGTTTGCAGGAGGCTCTGTCAATACACTGGTGTTTCTTTATGCTTATCATTATCAATATCTGCAGATTATAAATATGTATTCAGTAGGTATAGAGCTGATTCGAGGGATTGCTTCCAGCATAGGAGTGATTCTGACAGTTCCAATTACTTCCCTAATCGCTGCATGGGGACATGCTCACAGCTGACATTTCGGATATAAAATTGCGCTTCATTGCAATGTTGACATAGATTTACCGGCTTGTTAAAATAAAATAATAAAATATTATCTGAGAAACGTAGAAGGAGACCAGCTATGTACCATTGTCATATACATTTTTATTTTATAGGCCTGCAGCGCGGCATATCTGACATTATGAAAGAAATGTCCCCATTAGAAAATTTTTCGCATGAATTTTTTGAGAGTGAAGAACCGGATGCATCATTGACGGCATCGGCAGATGTGATTTTTGCTCATTTGAGAGATACAGGTGATTGGAAAGAGACTCTGCAGACAATTGTTCTGGACAAGAGAAAAGAAACAGAAATTATCTTGCTTGCAGATAAAAGTCAGACGGTGATTTTTTCAGATCATATATCAGAATTGAAAGATATATGGATATTGCCTGTGTCCGATGAAGAAATAAGATTCCGTTTTTTACGCTGGCAGCAGGCTTATAAAGAGGGAAAAGATTTCTGGCAGACAAGTCAGTTCCTTGAGGCTGCCATTAATCATATTCCCAATCTTATATGGTACAAAGATAAAAGCGGCATACATGAGAAAGTAAACGACAGTTTCTGCGCAGCCGTTAATAAAACAAAAGAACAGGTAGAAGGGCAGAGACATGCGTATATTTGGGATGTTACGTATGACGATCCTGTCTGTATTGAGTCAGAGCTTGAAGTTATAAACAAAAAGGAAACCTGCATATCCGAGGAAACGATAAAAACGGGAGGCGGCGAAAAACAGCTGAAAACGTATAAATCCCCATTGTATGATATTGACGGAAGTGTGATGGGGACTGTAGGCGTAGCAATTGATATTACGAAAGAGCGGTCCTATGAACAGGAGATCATGAAAAAGAACCATACTCTGGAGATGATTTTTACGACTCTTGACTGCGGAGTAATGCGTCATTCTCTGGATGGGTCACAGATTTTTGAAATAAACCGGGCAGCGCTTCAAATTCTGGGTTACGAGAACCAGGAGGAATTAATGGCAGAAGGGTTTGATATGGTTGCCCCTTCCGTTATGGATGAGGATAAAGAGAAGCTGCGGAAAAGCATAATGAGTTTGAAAGAAGAAGGCGACAGTGTCAGCGTTGGTTACCGGGTATTGCACAAAGACGGTAAAATACTGCATGTTATGGGCAATGTTAAGCTTTTGAAAGAAAACGGGGAATTTTGCTATCAGAGGTTTCTTTTAGACTGTACAGATCAGAAGCTTGAGGAAAGAAGAAATAAAAAACGTCAGATGGAGCTGCTTCAGGCATTAAGCATTGACTTTAATAATGTGTGTTTTTTAGATCTTGACACAGGAAAGGGAAAGCTGCTTCAGGATAAGAACCGTGACAGAGAATTACTGGAGGAAATATTTGACGAAGAAATACCGTTTGAAGAAAATATGGAATATTACATAGCGAAGTATGTGTGTGAAGATGACAGGGAAATGATGCAAAAAGCAAGCTCTTTAGAGAGGCTGAAAAAAGAAATGTCTGATAAGAAGCTTTATTTTGTGAATTACCGTGTAAAAAGAAAAGACAGAACAGAATATTTTCAGATGAAAGCAGTGCGGTCGGGTGTATGGAGAAAAAATCACAATGTGGTTGTAGGCTTTCGGAGTGTTGATGCAGAAATCCGCAATGAAATGGAACAGAAGAGCCTTTTAGAAAATGCTTTGTTACAGGCAAACAGGGCGAGTAAGGCGAAAAGTGTATTTCTTTCCAATATGTCGCATGATATCCGCACGCCGATGAATGCGATTGTTGGGTTTACCGCTCTGGCAATTGCCCATATTGAGCACAGGGAGCAGGTTGAAGAATATTTAAAAAAAATTATGACATCCGGGAATCACCTGCTTAGTTTAATCAATGATGTTTTGGATATGAGCCGTATTGAGAGCGGTAAGATGCATTTGGATGAGAAACCGTGCAGCCTGCCGGATATTTTGCACGGACTGCGTAGTATTGTGCATGCAGATGTCTGTGCAAAGCAGATTGATTTTTATATTGATACGGTAGATGTTATAAATGAAGAGATTTATTGCGACAAGCTGCGCCTGAATCAGGTGCTTTTGAATCTGCTTGGCAATTCTATTAAGTATACGGGCGTTGGCGGAATTGTCAGCATGAGAATAACGGAAAAGGCCGGAGCGCCGGAGGGCTATGCCAATTATGAGTTTCATATCAAAGATACCGGAGTCGGCATGAGCCGGGAATTTGTAGAACATATTTTTGAGCCTTTTGAAAGAGAAAAGAATTCTACTATCAGCGGGATTCAGGGTACAGGACTTGGAATGGCAATTACAAAGAATATTGTGGATATGATGAATGGCACAATTGCAGTAAAAAGTGAGCAGGGCGTGGGTACAGAATTTGTGGTATCCTTTGCTTTTCGTCTGCATTCCGGAAAAAAGGAGCCGCAGATCATACCTGAATTGAAAAACGGCAGGGCTCTGGTTGTAGATGATGATTTTAATACCTGTGACAGCGTATCTTATATGTTAACCCAGATCGGAATGAAAGCAGAGTGGACGTTATCCGGAAAAGAGG
>CAOKHR010000135.1 GCA_948468325.1 uncultured Lachnospiraceae bacterium
CGAAGCAGTCAGCGGCGTTTCCTGCAAAGTTCCCCGGGGGGAAATTATGGGAATTGTAGGCAAAAACGGAAGCGGAAAATCTACAATGCTGCGTGCAATTGCCGGAATTTTCGCGCCGGATGAGGGGAAGATTGATTTGCATGGACACAGCGTTTCCCTGCTGTCAATCGGCGTCGGCTTCCAGAAAAATCTCACAGGAAGAGAGAATATACTGCTTTCCGGTATGCTGCTTGGATTTTCCGAGAGTGCGGTCCGGGCAAAGATGGATGAGATTATTGAATTTTCCGAACTCGGAAAGTTTATTGACCGCCCGGTAAAGACGTATTCAAGCGGTATGTATTCCAAACTGGCGTTTTCAATTACAGCTATTCTGGAAGCTGAGATTATGCTGGTGGATGAAGTGTTAAGCGTTGGAGATGCTAAATTTAAGAAGAAAAGTTTCCGGAAGATGAAAAGCCTGATCAGTGATTCTAACCGTACCGTAATTATTGTATCCCATAATAGTGAGACGATCCGGAAACTCTGCAATACGGTGCTCTGGCTTCATGACGGCAAAGTAAAAATGCAGGGAAAAACGGAAGAAGTGCTTCCGCTTTATGAAAAGTTTATGGAATAACGGAGAGTGGCCAGGTGACTGATGAAACAAGAAAACAGCTGCAAAAAGAAATATTTGATATTTTTTTAGAAGTTAAGCGCGTATGCGAAGAACTGGGAATCCAGTATTTTATTATGGGAGGAACAGCGCTTGGAGCAGTGCGCCACGGAGGTTTTATTCCGTGGGATGATGATTTTGATATTGGAATGACGAGGGAAAATTACGATAAATTTATTCGTCTGGCGCAAAAAGAGTTAAAGGCAGGATATTTTCTTCAGACTTACCAGACAGAAGAACATTCCCCTTTCTATTTCGCAAAAGTCAGAAAGGACAATACGGAATTTATTGAGCGTTACTGCAGAAAACTTTCAATACATCAGGGAATATATATTGATATTTTTCCCTATGATGCCGTTCCGGATGACGAAAAAGAAAGGGCTGCTTATTATAAAAAAGGAAGATGGTATTTAAACTGGTACATTGCCAGGGAAGTCACGGGAATCAGTACAAACCCCGGACGGGTGAAACGTCTGATACTGGAAGGAATACGCAGCGTGATGCATTTTCTGCTTCTGCCCGTTCCCAAGCAGATGATTTACCGGCGGACAGATGCATTTTTGCGGCAGTATAACCATATGGATACGACGTATCTTGGCTATGCGGGACTGGCAAGAATTCAGGTGCCCAGAGAAGACGTAACAAATCCGGACCGGATTTTATTTGAAAATGTGATGGTGAGCTGTCCGAAAAATATCCGTCAGTATCTGACAGGTAATTTCGGCAATTATGAAGAGCTTCCTCCCGAAGATAAAAGGGGCGGGCATGATATATACAAAATGTCCTTATAGCACAGGGTGAGAAAATATGGAAGAAGCAGGATTTGAGGAAATAAGAGAAATTCAATATGAGATTTTAAAAGTCGTAGCGGAGTTTTGCGATGCAAATGAAATCCAGTATTTTTTAACAGGAGGCACGCTTCTTGGCGCAGTCCGGCATCAGGGGTTTATTCCCTGGGACGATGACATTGATATTGCGATGCCAAGGCCGGATTATAACAGATTTTTAGAGAAAAGCGGCGGGCATCTGGGCAAATTTTACGATGCGATAGTACTGGAAAACCATTCGGCACATGCAAGGGTGTTTATGCGGGTGGTAGATAACAGAACATGGTATGTGCACAAATATTACCGGAAAAAATACAGAACGGGACTTGGAATTGACGTGTTTCCAATGGATGGAGTGCCGGAAGAAGAAGCGGAGTATCAGGAGTATTTTCAAACGATGCGGCGGCTGAAAAAACAGTTTGACCTGGCACAGGCAGCGCCTTTTAAAAGCACAGATCCGCTGCGGATGCTTGCTAAAACAGCGGCAATTATTCCGGCTGCAGTGACAGGGCGGGAAAAGCCCTACCGCAAAATCATGGAAATGGCGGCGAAATATCCATATGAAAGCAGCAGACGTGTGGGAATTACGACAGGATTTTATCTCGAAAAGGAAGTTCTCGTCAAAAAAGAGCTGTATCCTGTCGTGGACTTGCCGTTTGAAGAAAGTACATTCCATGCGCCTGCATGCTATGACAAATATTTAAGACAGCTTTACGGTGATTATATGCAGCTTCCGAAAGAAGAGGAGAGGACGCCCGGGCATGCGTTTAAAGTATATTGGAGATAAAAAGCCCGGAGTCCGGGTTTCATATATATTTAATGTGAAAGGTTTAGATTAGAAAGAAGGAGAAGCGGAATGAAAGTAGAAGCATTATTTCAGAAAATAGAGGAAATGGGAATTGACTTTTATACGGGAGTGCCGGATTCGCAGTTAAAGGCATTCTGCGATACGTTAATGAGCAGATTCGGCGTCGGAGAGCATCATGTAATTGCGGCAAACGAAGGAGCTGCCGTAGGGCTTGCGGCAGGACATTATCTTGCGGCAGGAAAACCGGCGGTTGTCTATATGCAGAACAGCGGCATCGGCAATGCCGTAAATCCCGTCTGTTCTCTTGTCAACGACAAAGTATATGCGATTCCGGTTCTGTTTATAATAGGATGGCGGGGAGAGCCCGGCGTACACGATGAGCCGCAGCATGTTTTTCAGGGGGAAATCACAGTAGATTTATTAGACTGTTTAAATATCAAAAATTTTGTGATTGACAAAGAAACGACAGAGGAAAATTTAAAAGAATATTTTCATGAAATCAAAAAAGAATTTGCGGAAGGGCGCCAGTGCGCGCTGGTCGTTAAAAAAGGAGGCCTTTCCACTGATGTAAAGATGAAATATACCAATGACAATGTGCTGTCGAGGGAAGAAATTGTAAATATCATTGTAGACCACACAAAAGAAAGCGATATTTTTGTTTCTACGACAGGAAAGCTTTCCAGAGAATTATTTGAGGCACGAGAAGCCAGAAATCAGGGGCATAAACAGGATTTTCTGACAGTTGGCTCCATGGGACATGCTTCCATGATTGCGATGGGAATTGCAAGAGAGAAAAAAGACAGAAGAGTTTTCTGCCTGGACGGCGACGGGGCTGTGATTATGCATATGGGAAGCCTTGCAGTGGCAGGAACCGATTCGCTTGATAATTTTGTACATCTGCTGGTGGACAACGGAGCGCATGAAACAGTCGGCGGACTGCCGACAGTCGGAACGAAAATAGATTATCCGCTTTTGGCAAAGGCATGCGGTTATGCAAATGTTCTGACGGCAGCCGACAGGGAAGGGCTTCTGGAGGCTTTGGGGAAAATCGAAGAAGTAAAAGGATCGGTATTTCTGATTGTAAAGGCCAACCTGACTTCGAGGGCAGATCTTGGAAGACCGACGACAACGCCGATTCAAAATAAAGAAGCATTTATGAAATTTATAAAATAAAAGAGGAAACAATATGAGAGCATTGATTTTAAATTCCGGTATCGGAAAGCGAATGGGAGAACTGACAAAGACAAAAAATAAATGTATGGCAGAGATAGGAGAGAAAACGGCAATTATTGACTGGCAGCTTCGAATGCTTATAAAGGCGGAAGTTTATGATGTTGTAATAACGACGGGACCGTTTGCGGAACACCTGACGGAATATGTTACAGAGAAATATCCTCAGATTCATTTTACGTTTTGCCGCAATCCGGAATATGATACAACAAATTATATTTATTCTATTGCTCTGGCAAAGCAGGCGCTGGATGACGATATACTGCTGATGCATGGTGATTTAGTATTTGAAGAAAGCGTAATTTTGGATGTACTGCATGCCGGATCAAGCGTTATGGTCATTGACAAAACACTGCCGCTTCCCCGGAAAGATTTCAAAGCAGTCGTGCGGGATGGGAAAATTGCCAAAGTGGGTATTGAGTTTTTTGACCAGGCATTTGCGGCGCAGCCGCTTTATAAATTGCTGAAAGAAGACTGGACTCCATGGATTGCCAATATTTTAAAATTCTGCAGAGAAGGGAAACGCAGTGTATATGCAGAAAACGCATTAAACGAGATTGCGGAACAGTTAGAGATAAAGCCTCTGGATGTAAACGGAAGAATCTGTATGGAAGTAGACAATCTGGAGGATTTGGAAAGAGCGAAAAAATTATTTGAAAAAATGAAATAAGACAGGGCATCGAGGAGAGAAGAATGGCGATTTTTGAAACTATCAGTCAGGAAATCTTTGAAGGAACAGAGAGTTACCGCTATGTGGAACAAATTATAAAAGAGGCCGGATGTAAAAAAATCCTTGTAGTATGCGGCAGCGCTTTTGGGCGTTCGCCTCTTCCAGGTCTGTTTGCAGAATGTAATATCCATTATACGGTATATCAGGGATTTCAGCCGAATCCGACATATGAAAATGTGCTCGAAGGGCTTAAGATATTCCGTGAAAACAATTGCGATTTTTTGATTTCCGCCGGCGGGGGGAGTGCGATTGATGTTGCAAAATGCATCAAAGCATATGCAGGTATGGACCACACGCTGCCTTATGTCAGCCAGGAAATCAAAGACAGCAAAATCAGGCATCTTGCAATGCCGACGACTGCAGGAACAGGCAGTGAATCCACACATTTTGCAGTTATCTATTATAAAGGTGAAAAGCAGTCAGTCAGTGCCGCATGCCTGCTGCCGGAATATGTTATTTTGGAGCCGGCATTTCTTGCAACTCTGCCGGATTATCAGAAAGCATCTACGCTGATGGATGCACTGTGTCAGGCGACAGAATCTTACTGGTCAGTAAAGGCTACAAAAGAGAGCAGAAATTGTGCAAAAGAAGCGATGCTGCTGCTTCTTCGCTATGCCAAACCGTATATGCATGCAAACAATAATCTGGTTGAAATATTTCACGGGGCAAATCTGGCCGGAAGGGCAATTAATCTGACACAGACGACACTGGCACACGCTATGAGTTATAAACTGACTTCTTTATATGGAATTGCCCACGGACATGCAGTAGCTTTGTGCATGCCGTATGTATGGGAATATCTTGCGGCTCATACCGGCTGCGCCCTGGGCGGAGTGAAAAAGGAAGCGTTAGAGCAGACGCTTGACGAGTTAAATGAGATTTACAAATGCAGAAATACAGAAGAGACGATTGCTTTTTTCAGAGGAATGTTTACAGACTGCGGGTTAAGCGTGCCGGAGATTCCGGCAGAGGATATAGATATCCTGACAGATTCCGTGAATGCGCAGAGGATGAAAAACTATCCGGCAGCCATAGAGAAAAAAGCGCTGGCAGAGTTGTATGCGCAGATTCGTCTGGGGGAAGAGAAGCTTACCGTAAAAAATCAGTTTTTATATCACGCGGTTAGTGATATGCGGCTGGCAGAGGATGTCCCCGACGGATTTCTGGTGCGCGAATCTGAGATTGAGAGAAGAATCAGGGCGGCTGGAACGCTTCTCGATGCAGTAGAGATATACAGCTGCAGTCCGGACAGCGGGAAGCCCAAACTGAAAAAAATTATTTCGGAATTGAGTATCAGTTTGAATGGATATGTGCTCAAAAATGAAATAGATACGATCAATTATAAGAATGCAGTGAAAGATCTCAAAAAATATATCCAAAGGGCGTCCCGGCATGAAAATACGGGCAAAGAAAAAGATACAAGGTCTGCGGCAAAACAGCAGGAATTGCTTCTGCAGCAGCTGCAGGAGATAAAACAGACAGACGTGTTTGATACAGGAGACTGTGAAATAACCGGAAAAATTCTCGGAGGAATGCTTTGTGAATTTGATTTGTTTTTGACAGAAAACCATGATACAGAGGAAACGCTGCGGCTGGTATTTTACTGGGAATACGCCAAAGAGAGATTATATAACAGGAAATTTCAAAAATACCTGGACGGACTGCGGAAAGTCCAGCTGGAAATGATGGATGAGATCGCAAGGGTCTGCGAGAAACACCATCTGACCTATGTGTTAAATTACGGCAGTCTGCTTGGGGCTGTCCGCCATAAAGGATTTATTCCGTGGGATGATGATCTTGATATTTGCATGCCAAGGGAAGATTATGAAAAATTTTTAAAAATCGGAAGAGATGAGCTGGAAAACGGCTGTTATATATACAGCAGCGAAGATTATAAAGACTGCTGGTCTTCTATCATGAAAGTGATGAAAAGGGATACAATATTTGTACGTCATCAATATAATTTCGGGGAGGAAGACGGCCAGAGGATATTTATTGATATATGGCCGCTTGACAATGTAGTGTGGCCCGGGGAGGCTCCTGTCCGCCGGATGAAGAAAAAGAAAAGGGCGCTGACGTCATTGCTCCGTTTGAAAGTACAGGCCAGATGCGGGGTTGCCCTGGGTAAAAGGCAGAAGCTGAAACTGCTGATTGGAAAACCGTTTTCTGAGCAGTGGCTTATCAAAAAGAGAAAGCAGGTTGTCACTCAGTGGAGGGATACCAGGACAGACTACTGGATTAGCGGCGGCGTATATGGCTATATAAAAGAAATTATGCCAAAGTCGTGGTATCTGCCTGCAGTTACCATGACGTTTGAAGGCCATGAATACAAATTCCCGGGAAATTATGAGGAAGTGCTAAAGCATCTTTATGGAAATTACATGCAGATTCCTCCGGTTGATAAGCGTTATACGCATGCACCGTTAAAAGTACAGATGGAAAAAGACGGGGAAATATTATATTTTAATGAAATGAATTACAGAAAAGGAAAAAAATAGTGACAATTGCGTTGAAATAAGGTATTGTATATGTGAATATACGATTAGAAAAAAATAAAATGCATAGTTAAACTATAAAAGTTTATCAGACGTATAGGAGGCAAATATGAAAACTGTTTATTTAAGTATGAGTACGGATATTATTCATGGCGGACATATTAAGATGATTGAAAAAGCTGCAGAACTCGGAGAGCTTACGGTAGGCGTTCTGACAGACCAGGTAGTAGCCA
>CAOKHR010000136.1 GCA_948468325.1 uncultured Lachnospiraceae bacterium
ATTCCAAATCCTGCCGGAATGTCGGTATTAAAATTTCATTTGCCGCTTCGTCATAGATAAGCTCCAGACGGGCAAAATAAGAAAGCATATCTTCTTTTGAAATATCCGTACCAAGCAGGCGGTTGTATTTTTCCGGCTCAAACGGAATTCTCTTTCCTTCCCGTTTTACCGGATAGACATCTACCATATTGCCTACGACTTCTCCCGCGCCCAGCTCTTCCACTAACTGGCAGGCACGGTTTATGGCACAGACTGCATTATTCGGGTCCAGTCCTTTTTCAAAAATGGAAGATGCATCTGTACGAAGTCCGATTTTTTTACTGGAACGGCGGATATTCGTTCCGTCAAAACATGCCGCCTCAAACAGCATAGTTGTTACATTGTCTGTAATCATGGAATTTTCACCGCCCATGATTCCTGCGATACCTACAGGCTTATCTGCATCACAGATCATAAGTACATTTTCATCCAGCTTCCGCTCCTGTCCATCCAGTGTAACAAACGTTTCATCTGCAGATGCGCGTCTTACGATGATTTCTTTTCCTGCGATTGTATCCAAATCGTATGCATGCATCGGCTGTCCGTACTCAGCCATAACGTAATTCGTAATATCTACCAGATTGTTAATCGGACGGATTCCCTGTGCGGCCAGCCGTCTCTGCATCCATTCCGGCGACGGTGCAAGCTTAATATTTTTCACAACTCTTGCTACATAACGGGAACACAGATCATTATCTTTTACCGTTACTTTGATATAATCATGTGCATCCTCATCGTTTCCTGTTTCTTTGACAACCGGCGGTTTGAATTCTTTACGGAAAGTCGCCGCCGCTTCTCTTGCAATTCCAAGCACGGAATAGCAGTCTACCCTGTTTGATGTAATTTCATATTCAATCACTGCATCACGAAGCCCCAGAAGTTCAATGGCATCCTCTCCCGGTCTGACGTCTTTTTTAAAAATATAAATTCCAAGCTCCGGCGCTTCCGGATACATATCGCGGTTCGAACCGAGTTCCTCAATCGAACACATCATGCCGTTGGATACGACTCCGCGCAGTTTTCCTTTTTTTATTTTAATTCCGCCCGGAGTCAGACTGCCGTCATGTCCTCCGGCTACTCTTCCGCCGCTTAATACAACCGGTACTTTGTCACCTTCCGATACATTCGGCGCACCGGTAACAATCTGAATATCTTCTCCTGCTCCTACATCCACCTGACAAACAATCAGTTTATCGGCATCCGGATGAGGTGTAATTTTCCTGATTTCACCAACGACAATTTTATCTAAATCCGCATCTAATTTTTTATATCCTTCTACTTTTGTTCCTGACAGTGTCATCGCATCCATGTATTCCTGCTCTGTCACATCAAGTTCCGGAACTAAAGCTTTAATCCATGTTAATGAAGTATTCATTTCATTCCCTCCCTATCTTAGAACTGTTTTAAAAATCTGTCATCATTTTCATATAAAAGACGCATATCATCAATTTCATATTTTAACAGTGCAATCCGCTCCAGACCTACGCCAAAAGCAAACCCTGTATATTCTTCGGGATCAATGCCGCTCATGCGAAGTACTTTCGGATGTACCATACCGCAGCCTAAAATCTCAATCCAGCCGCTTCCCTTACAGAAACGGCAGCCCGTTCCGCCGCATTTAAAACAGGTAACATCTACCTCCGCACTCGGCTCCGTAAAAGGGAAATGATGCGGACGGAACTTAACCTTTGTATCTTCTCCGAATAATTCTTTTGCAAATTCAGCCAGGGTTCCTTTTAAGTCCGCAAATGTAATGTTTTTATCAATCACAAGACCTTCAATCTGATGGAAAGAAGGAGAATGTGTCGCATCCACCTCATCAGAACGGAATACTCTTCCCGGCGCAATCATACGAATCGGCAGTTTTCCTTTTTCCATTTGACGCACCTGAACGGGAGACGTCTGTGTACGGAGCACAATTTTGTCATTAATGTAAAAAGTATCCTGTTCGTCTTTGGCAGGATGGTTCTCCGGAATATTCAATGCTTCAAAATTGTAATAATCCAGTTCTACTTCAGGGCCTTCCACCACTTCATATCCCATACCGATAAAAATACGCTCCACTTCTTCTAATGCAATCGTATTCGGATGTCTGTGTCCTGATTTGTTCTTTTTTGCAGGAAGCGTCACATCAATCACTTCCTGCTGCAGGCGTAGTTCCAGTTCTTTTGCTTCCAGTGCTGCTTTTGCGCTGTCTAATTTTTTTTCGATTTCTGCCCTTACTTCATTTACAAGCTGCCCAAATGCAGGACGGTCCTGCGGCAGAATGTCCTTCATGCTTTTTAATACTGCGGTAAGCTCGCCCTTTTTCCCTAAAACAGCAACCCGGACATCATTTAATTTGCCTAAATCACCGGATGCTTCAATGTTTCTGATTGCTTCCTCTTTGATTTTCTGCAGTTTTTCTTTCATTATGTTTCTCCCTTCCAATAGAAAATAAAAAAGAGTCATCCATCCCCATTGAGGGACGAATAACTCCGTGATACCACCCTGATTCCTAAGAAAAATCTTAAGCACTCCTTTTATGCGTAACGTGCACAAAACGTTATGGGCTACTCTTCATTCACCCATACTGCTCCGGTGCGAAAGTTCAGTCATTTTCTTACATGAAGAAGCTTACAGCCGATGGCTTCTACTCTCTGGAAAGTGTGAAAAGACCTACTGAACACCCTCGCTGCATTTTCCTGTCTGTCGCTTTTTACATGTTAACACAGTGGGAAGCGAAATGCAACTTAATTTTTGCCATCAATTAATTCGTGCAGCTTGCATACGGCCTCATGTATTCCTCCCACTTCATTAATCAGCTTTTCTTTTACTGCTTCTTCTCCTACAAGAATCGTTCCTAAATCTTTTGACATCATATCGGTATTCATCATCAGTTCCTCTAAGCGTTTCTGATTTGCCCCCGAATGGCTTTCAATAAATTTCAGTATCCTGTCCTGCATCTGCTTAAAATAGTCATACGTCTGTTTTGCCCCGATAACTGTTCCGCTCATACGGACCGGATGAATTACCATGGTACCGCTTGGAACGATAAAAGAATAATCGGTAGAAACTGCCAGGGGAACTCCGATGGAATGGGAACCTCCGAGAACAAGCGAAACCGAAGGCTTATTTATGGATGCTACCATCTCTGCAATTGCAAGTCCGCTCTCTACATCACCGCCTACCGTATTTAAAATCAGCAAAATTCCGTCTACTTTTTCACTGTCTTCAATCACTGCCAGCTGCGGAAGCACATGCTCGTACTTTGTTGTCTTTGTGGTGGAGGGCAGACATTCATGCCCTTCGATTTCCCCTATGATGTTAATCAGATGGATCTGATGATTTGTCTTAGGATTGCTTAAAATTGCCTGTCCGTATTCTTTGATGTTTTCCATTTCCTGACTGCCCTGGCTTTCCTGATTCTTTGTATCACTCATAATTTCACCTCACAAAAACAGAGGGTACGATGACCCTCCTTTTTGTTTAGTAGTATAACCGGAAATTGATTTAATATCCGAGCAAATAGTTATAAAGCCCCTGATATTTTTCCCTGGAAGCATTCCATGAATAATCCTTTTCCATTCCTCTGTCTACCATCTGGTTCCACTGACGCTTTCTGTCAAAATAAATATGTTTGGAATAATTAATAATGCCAAGCATTTCATCCGCATTGTAATTTGTAAACGAAAATCCCTCGCCCGTATTATCGTATTCATTAAACGGCATTACGGTATCTTTTAATCCTCCTGTTTCACGCACAATCGGAACCGTCCCGTAGCGGAAAGAAATCAGCTGTGTCAGTCCGCAGGGTTCAAATCTGGAAGGCATCAAAAAGGCATCTGCAGCCGCGTATAATTTATGAGCCAGATCATCGGAATAGCAGATATTTGCTGAAATACGGTCCGGATACTTCCATGCATAATGGCGGAACATATTTTCGTATTTTACATCGCCTGTTCCGATAATCACGAACTGTGTAAACTCATCGGCAATATAATCCATCATATAACTGATAAGATCCAGTCCTTTCTGATCCGTCAGACGGGAAATCAATCCAATCATATATTTCTTCTTATCAATGGCAAGACCGAGATCCTGCTGAATTTTCGTCTTGTTCAGGCTCTTTTTCTGTCTCCAGTTATTCTTGTCAAAATTACTGTAGATTTTGGGGTCTTCAGCCGGATTGTATACATCATAGTCAATACCGTTGACAATTCCCTGCATATCAAAATGTCTTGCAGAAAGAAGTCCCTCCAAACCTTCTCCATACTCTCCTGTCTGAATTTCTTTTGCATAAGAATCACTGACTGTCGTAATATAATCTGCGTAAACAAGGCCGCCTTTTAACATATTGGCATCCTTTTTATATTCCAGTTTATCCGGAGCAAAAAGCCCGTTTGCAAAGCCTGTCAGCCCGCGCATCGTCTGAATATCCCATACGCCCTGGAACTTCAGATTATGGATTGTCATAATCGTCTTGATTCCCCAGAAAAATCCGTCTGCACTGAATTCATTTTTTAAATATACAGGAATAAAACCTGTCTCCCAGTCATGGCAGTGAATCAGGTCCGGACGGAAATTAACCTGCGGCAGCATGGAAAGAACTGCCTTATCAAAGAAACAGAATTTTTCAATATCATAGCGGATATTTCCGTACGGCTGGAAACAGTTAAAATATTCTTCATTGTCAATGAAGTAATATGTAATACCGTCCAGCACATATTTTAAAATACCGACATACTTGTTTTGAATATAGCTTCCCGCACTCATATAAAAGTGGGTAACATATTCAAACCGGTCTCTGAAATGCTGCGGTATACAGCTGTAATTTGGGAGTACAACCCTCACATCCCACTCATCTTTTGAAAATTCTTTCGGCAGCGCCCCGCATACGTCTGCAAGTCCTCCTGTTTTAATAAACGGAACACATTCTGATGTTGCAAATAATATTTGTTTCATGGGAAACCCCTCCTTTTATATAGCGGCCAGAGCCTGCTCTAAATCATCAATAATATCTTTCACATTTTCAATGCCTACAGAAAAACGGATCAAATCCGGTGCGACACCTGCTTCCATCAGCTGTTCATCCGTCATCTGGCGGTGCGTGTGGCTTGCCGGATGCAGTACGCAGGTCCTCGCGTCCGCCACATGTGTTACAATCGCAGCTAACTTCAGCTTGTCCATAAATGCAACGGAAACATCTCTTCCGCCTTTTAAGCCGAACGAAATTACGCCGCAGGTTCCGTTTGGCATATATTTCTTAGCCAGTCCGTAATATTTATTATCCGGAAGCCCTGCATAATTTACCCAGGCAACTTTTTCATGTTTTTCCAGATATTCTGCCACTTTCTGCGCATTATCACAATGCCTCGGCATACGAAGATGCAGTGTCTCCAGTCCGACATTTAAAAGAAATGCATTCTGCGGCGACTGGATGGAACCCAGATCACGCATAAGCTGGGCCGTTGCTTTCTGAATAAATGCCATTTTGCCGAATTTCTCAGCATATACAATTCCGTGATAAGATTCATCGGGTGTTGTCAGTCCCGGAAATTTATCTTTATGCGCCATCCAGTCAAAATTTCCGGAATCAATAATGGCTCCGCCTACGCTCATCGCATGGCCGTCCATATATTTTGTGGTAGAATGTGTCACAATGTCCGCACCCCATGCAATCGGCCTGCAGTTTATCGGTGTCGGAAATGTATTATCCACAATCAGCGGCACACCGTGTCTGTGCGCAATATTTGCAAAACGTTCAATATCCAGTACGACCAGAGACGGATTCGAGATTGTCTCTGCAAACAAAGCTTTTGTATTGGGCAGAAATGCCGCTTCGATTTCTTCATCGGATGCATCCGGATTGATAAACGTACAGGAAATTCCCTGTTTTTTCATTGTCGTTCCAAATAAATTAAATGTGCCTCCGTATATGGAATTGGAACAGATAAAATGATCTCCCGCCTCACAAATATTAAAAATGGCATAATAATTGGCAGCCTGTCCGGAAGATGTCAGCATTCCAGCAATTCCGCCCTCTAATTCGGTAATTTTGGCAGCTACTGCATCATTGGTCGGATTCTGCAGTCTTGTATAAAAATAACCTGCATCCTCCAAATCAAAGAGCCTTCCCATCTGATCACTGTTGTCATATTTAAACGTTGTGCTCTGATAAATCGGCAGAACCCTCGGCTCGCCTTTTTTTGGTTTCCAGCCTGACTGGATACATATTGTTTCCGGTCTGTAATCTACACCCATAGTAATTCTCCCTGTCTTTTTATTTTATTCGTCCCAGTTATGAAACACTTCCTGTACGTCGTCGTCCTCGTCTAAAAGATCTAAGATTTTTTGAATATTATTCAAATCCGCTTCTTCGGATAACGTAACATATGTCTGCGGAAGCATTGTTATCTCGGCATTTGCCATCGGTATATTTTCTTTTTCCAGAACTTCCCGAACTGCCGAAAACGCATCCGGTGCAGTTAAAATTTCATAGCTGTCTTCTTCTTCGGAAAAATCATCTGCCCCTGCATCCAGTGCCAGCATCATCAGATCATCTGCATCCATTTCACAATCTTCTCTGGCAATAATAATCTGTCCCTTTTCGTCAAACATGTAAGATACGCATCCCTGCGTACCGATGCTCCCGTATCCTTTTGTAAAAGCGTTGCGCACATTTGCAGCGGTACGGTTTTTATTATCGGTCAGAGCTTTTACAATAATCGCCGTTCCGCTTGGGCCGTATCCCTCATATGTAACCTGCTCGTAATTGACATTGTTCGTATCTCCGGCCGCTTTTTTAATTACCCGCGCAATTGTATAATTGGGCATATTATTGGATTTTTGTTTTGCGATAACATAACTTAATTTTATGTTA
>CAOKHR010000137.1 GCA_948468325.1 uncultured Lachnospiraceae bacterium
CACAGGGAAGCGTTAGCGGAAGCAGACAGACAAAAGATCTGGGAGACTTACCATAAGCAGATTATAAAAGGAGATCCTTTTTACAATAAGAATCTTTCGCTTGAGAATCATTGGAAGATGAAATAGGAGACAACATGTTAAGTGATTTTGATTTGGAAGGAAAAAACAGGCTTCAAAAGGCTGTATATTATTTCAGGCATTACGGGGCTTCCTATACCGTGAAAAAAGCGCTGCGGAAATTCGGCGTTCCCATCAGCGAAGAGTCTGAGTATATGACATGGTGCAGGAGAAATACGGCGTCGAAAAAAGAGCTAAAGATGCAGAAAGCAGATGCGCTTTCCGACAGATTTTCTTTTGTAATTGTAACAGAAGAAAAAACAGGAGCAATCCAGAGCGGATGGAAAAAGCAGACCTGCCGGAAGACTGTTTTTGCAGAGGTCACCAGGGAAACAGAAATTTCAGACCTGCTAAAAGCGTATGAGGGAGATTATTTTGTGTTTTCCGGCAAAGACATCTGTGCGCTTCCGGAGTATCTCTATGAGATTTCAAAAGCGGCATGCGGACAGGTGAAGCAGCATGTAAGTAAAATCCGCAGAGAAAATAAAAAGCATCCGGATCTGCTTTACACAGACGAGGACAACTGCTGCGGAAAGAAGCGCTGCCGGCCGTTTTTTAAGCCGGATGCAAGCCTGTACATGCTTTTGAGTTTTCCGTATCTGGGTCGGTGCTTTGTGCTCCGAAGGAGCCTTCTTGAAAAAATTTCGGACAGCGGGGAAAAGATACGGCTGTGCGGCAATGACTGGTATGATCTTTCCCTGCAGGCGTTCCGGCATGCAGAGCATATTTTTCATATCCCGCAGGTGCTTTTTTCAAATGTTGTATCGAATGACGGGAAATATTCGTTTGTCCGCAGCAGCGGAGAAAACGGGGCAGCGTGTATTGCGCATTTTCTGAAATCCGAAAAAATTGACGCCAAAGTAAAAAAAACGGATGTATCCGGTTTCTTTCATGTAGAATATGCATTGGCCCGCAAGCCTTTCATCAGTATTATCATTCCCAATAAAGATCATACAGAGGATTTAAAGCTGTGTCTGGATTCTTTGAAAAAGAGCAGCTATACCAATTATGAAGTGATTATTGCAGAAAATAACAGCGAAAATCCTGAGACATTTGCTTATTACGAGCATCTGATGAAAGAAGACGGGAGAATCCGCGTTGTGGTGTGGGAAGGAAGCTTTAATTACTCTGCAATTAATAATTTCGCGGCGGCACAGGCAAAGGGAGAGCTGTTTCTCTTTTTAAATAATGATACGGAATTTATGGAAAGCAATACGCTTTACGAGCTTGCGGCTTCGACGCTGCGGC
Organism: uncultured Lachnospiraceae bacterium; assembly: GCA_948468325.1. GTDB lineage: Bacteria > Bacillota > Clostridia > Lachnospirales > Lachnospiraceae > Roseburia_B. The sequence goes on from CAOKHR010000137.1 coordinate 1,366, forward strand.
CCGGTGTAGGAGCATGCGGGGCAATGCTTTATTATGGTGATAAAACGATTCAGCATGCGGGAGTGATTATCGGCATGGGCGGATTTGCCGCGCATGCGCTCTGGAGCCTTACCGACCGGGATGAGAAATATTTTCCGTTTTCTGTTTGTGAGAGAGAAATCAGCGGCGTGACAGGCGCGTGTATGATGGTTCGAAAGTCCGTATATGAGGAAATCGGCGGTATGGGTGAAGATTTTGTCGTCGCATTAAATGACGTGGATTTATGTCTGAAAATACGCGCTGCCGGATATAAGATTTTATTTAACCCGTTTGCAAAACTTTATCATTATGAATCGAAATCCAGAGGATATGAAGATACGATGGAGAAGCAGGCAAGATTCCAGAGTGAAATAGAAAGGCTTCAGACGAAATGGGAACAGGAAATAAAAGAAGGCGATCCATATTATAACCCAAATCTGACGCTGCACCGCGCAGATTATTCTATGGACGTATAAAGGGGATACAATGGAGAAAAAATCGACGCTTGCAAATATATTTTTTAACAGTTTCGGTACAATATTTTATTATGGGTGCCAATGGCTTACAACAGTTCTGATTGTAAGGCTGACCGGTTTTACAGACAAAGGAATTTACGATCTGGCAATGACTTTTACAGCGGCATTTGGAATTCTGGCTTTGTTCAATACAAGGCAGTATCAGGTATCAGACGTAATCGGTGAATATTCGGACCAGACGTATATCCGTTCCCGTCTGGCAGCAATGGGGATTTCGTTTTTAATCTGTTCTGCAGGTGTGTTTATCAATGGCTATACGCTGTATAAATGCGCGGTGATACTGCTGTATATGCTGCATAAATGCGGGGAAGCGTGGATTGATGTTTATCACGGCATTGACCAGAAAAACGGACGTATGGACTATGTATGCTATTCCTATATTATCCGTGCAGTGCTGATGCTGCTTTCATTCTGCGGCGTTTTGTATCTGACGGAAGATTTGATTTGTGCAGTGGGAAGCATGACGCTTGTTACGTTTCTGGTTGCGTTTTTCTATGACAGACATACGGCAGAGCGTTTTATGGTAAAAGAGGAAAAAGCAGATAAACAGGCATTGAAAAAACTGATGCTTGCAATGCTTCCGCTTGTTATTGTGGCAGTCACGAATAACCTCTCCATATCGGTCCCGAAATATTTTTTAGAGAAATATTACAATGATACGGTGCTTGGATATTATTCTTCCGTGGCCACGCCGAGCATGGTTGTGCAGGTGGGTGCGCAGACTATATTTATTCCGTTAATTACGCCGCTGGCAGACAGATTAAAAGAAAATGACAAACGAGGGTTTATTGCCATATTAAAAAAAGTAGGCATTGCCTGTCTGATCTTGTCTGTGCTTGCGCTGATTGCATCGGCTTTGTTTGGAGAATGGTTTTTAGTTCTGATGTTCAAAGAAGAAATCCGGCCTTATGCATATTTATTTGTGCCGATTATTATATCGACGCTTATGATCAGCATCAATGCAAGTCTGTTTCCTGTATGTACGGTGCTTCGGGAAATAAAGGGGCAGCTTGCAGTCGGAATATGCGGCCTGCTTGTTTCGGTTGCGGCATCTGTCATATGCGTAAAGAAATATTCTATGGACGGGGTTGTAGTCTCACTGTTGATTACTCTGGCAGTACAGATTATAATAGAAATATGTTGTATTTATCGTAAGATGAAAAAATGGAAGGAAGCCCAGTATGGACAGGATAGCGGTATTGATTCCCTGCTACAATGAAAGCAGGACGATTCAGAAAGTTGTACAGGATTTTAAGAAAGTGCTGCCGGAGGCGGTAGTTTATGTTTATGACAATAATTCTACGGACGGGACAGATGAGATTGCCCGCAGGGCGGGTGCCGTTGTCCGTTATGAATATAAACAGGGAAAAGGAAATGTGATTCGCAGAATGTTTCGGGATATTGACGCGGAATGCTACATTATGACTGACGGGGATGATACTTATCCGGCAGAGGCGGCGCGGGAGATGATTCGTCCGGTGTTTGAAAAGAATGCTGATATGGTAGTAGGGGACAGGCTTTCCTCCACGTATTTTACGGAAAATAAGAGGGCGTTTCATAATTTTGGAAATACACTTGTACGAAAAAGTATCAATATGCTTTTTGGCACGGATATTAAAGATATGATGACAGGGTACCGGGCATTCAGTTATCTGTTTGTCAAGTCGTTTCCTGTGTTGTCAAAAGGATTTGAGATTGAGACAGAGATGAGTATTCATGCGGCGGATAAAAATATGCAGGTGGAGAATGTGGTGATTGAATACCGAGACCGTCCGGCCGGCAGTGTGTCAAAACTCAACACATTTTCAGATGGGTTCCGCGTGCTCCGGACAATTGCAAGAATGTACCAGACGTTTAAGCCCATGAATTTTTTTGGCATGCTGTCTGTGGTACTGGCGGTTTTATCCGTTTTATTTATGATACCGGTAATTATTGATTATACAAAGACCGGGCTGGTGCCGCATTTCCCGACCTTGATTGTATGCGGCTTTGCCATGCTTGCGGCCATGCAGGCATTTTTCTCGGGATTGATTTTAAAGACAATGGGACAGAAAAACCGTCAGGATTTCGAGTTGGAGCTTCAGGCCATTAAGATACGAAAAGATGAGTTATTAGGGGACAGGAAAAAATGAAAGTATTTATTTGCCCAAACTGCGGATGGATGCGGGTAGTTTCCAGAAGAAAAAATGTGGAATGTTTTAAATGCGGGGAGATTCAGATGGCTGTAACAAAGCTTTCTTATGAGAAGATTGGCACAATGTCGGAGGATGAGCGCAAAGACTACGCCAGGACATGGCTTTATCTGCACAGTGCAAAAAATAAATGAGGTAGAAAGTTATGTATAAAAAGGAAAAGAAAAGCTGGCTGAAGCATTTGGATTTTACAATATTAGATATGGCGTGCCTGCAGGTTGCTTTGATGATTGCCTATGTGATGCGTTTGGGATGGCATCTGCCATATGCAAACGAGCCTTATGAGAGGCTTGCAATTGTGATGCTTTTAATTGATATATGCGTGGTATTCTTTTTTGAACCTTATACCGGAATATTAAGAAGAGGGCATTTTCAGGAGGCGAATGCCAGCATTACTTTTTGTACGATTATTTTTGCCGGAATTCTGGCATTTGAGGTGGCAACAAAGCAGACGGAGGTATATTCGCGTCAGATTATTTTTGCGTACTGGATTATATCAATTGGCCTGGTATTCGCAGAGCGTCTGGTTTTAAAGCATATCATCTTAAAAAGAATGGAAAATGAAAAAAATCTTTCTGTGATGATTTTGCTTACGACAACGGAGTATGCCAAAGAAGTATTAAGAGAGTTTGAAAATCTGCAGTACCGTGATTTTGTGGTGGCAGGTGTGATTGTAGTAGACCAGAATTTAAAAGGGGCCAGAATATGCGGCGTTCCTGTAGTAGCCAATGCCGATGACTGTTATGAATATCTGCGTACAAACGTTGTGGATGAAGTATTTATCAACGGCAATACAAGAGAAAGTTCTCAGGCTCTGGCAAATGAACTGCTGGAGATGGGCCTTACGGTACATTTTAATCTGGTGCATATGAATTCGCTTGCACCGAATAAGACAGTTGCAAAATACGGCAATTATCTGGTGCTGACTTCCAGTATGAAAATTGCTTCGCCGAGGCAGATATTTGCGAAGCGTCTGATGGATATTGTAGGAAGTCTGATTGGCCTGGTTTTCTGCGGAGTGGCATTTCTTATTTTTGCTCCGATGATTAAGAAGCAGTCGCCCGGTCCGGTGTTTTTTTCCCAGGAGCGGGTAGGAAGAAACGGAAGGAAGTTTAAGCTTTATAAATTCCGTTCCATGAGTGTGGACGCGGAGCAGCAAAAAGCGTCTTTGATGGAAAAAAATGAGATGTCGGGATACATGTTTAAGATGGAGGATGATCCCAGAGTTTTTCCCGTCGGGAAATTTATGAGAAAATATTCCATTGATGAGCTTCCGCAGTTTTTGCAGGTGTTAAAAGGCGATATGAGTCTGGTAGGCACAAGGCCGCCTACGGTAGAAGAATTTGAACAGTATCAGATGCACCACAGGGCCAGACTTGGCATTAAGCCCGGAATAACCGGAATGTGGCAGGTCAGCGGCCGCAGTGACATCAAAGATTTTGAGGAAGTGGTGGCACTGGACACACATTATATTTCCCAGTGGAGCATCGGACTGGACTTTAAAATTCTGGCGAAGACGTTACAGGTAGTAATTCTGGGAAAGGGTTCCAAATAGAATAAAATGAATTTGAAATATCAATGGAGATATGTGACGGGTCTTTTGAAACGATACGGATTTCGGGGGCTTGTTTTAAAAACATTAGAGAGACGGCAGTCGCCGATGTTAGCATATACAAAAAATTACAGAAATTATATGCCGGCAGCGGAGGAGCTTAAGGAGCAGAAGAACAGACCGCTTTTTTACGCACCGCTGGTCAGCATTGTAGTTCCCGCATATGAAACGCCGGAGATTTATCTGCGTGAGCTGATTGGCTCTGTTCTGGCGCAGAGTTATCCGAATTGGGAGCTTTGTATTGCAGACGGAAGCAGGACTTCCCTTGTAAAGGAAACGACAGAGGAATATGCAGTTTCCGATGCCAGAATCCGTTATTTAAAGCTCCCGAAAAACGGCGGCATTTCCGAAAACACCAACGGCGGTTTTGCCATGGCGAAAGGAGATTACATTGCACTGATGGACCATGATGATCTGCTGACAGAAAACGCACTGTATGAAATGATCCGCTGTTTAAACTGCAGTTATGCGGAAGAAGAACGGCATATGGCAATGATTTATTCAGATGAAGATAAAATAAACGGAGACGGATCTGTGCACAGCAGGCCGCATTTTAAACCGGATTTTAATCCGGAGTTTCTGCGCCGCAACAATTATTTCTGCCATTTTTTAATGTTTTCGAAGGAACTGCTGCAAAAAGCGGGAGGGCTTAAAAAAGAATATGACGGCGCTCAGGATTATGACTTTGTTCTCCGCTGTGTCGATGCAGGAGCAGTCGTAAATCATGTGCCGAGAATTCTGTATCACTGGAGGATTCATGAAGGTTCGACAGCGGGAAACAGTGCGGATAAAGCATATGCTTTTGATAACGGCTGCAGGGCAATAGAAGCGCATTTAAAAAGATGCAAAGAGCCGGGACGGGCCAAAGTGACGGCAAATCTCGGCGTCTATCAGGTGGACTATGATTTGGCAGGAACTTACAGGATTACGGTTGCGGCAGAAAGCAAAGAACAGTTAGAGAAAGTAAAAAGGCATTATCAGAAAATGTCTTTTGCGGATAAACCATATAATTTTCAAATTCATTATCTGTATACCGATTCTTTTTACAATGGGATAGAAAAGAAATGTTCTGGT
>CAOKHR010000138.1 GCA_948468325.1 uncultured Lachnospiraceae bacterium
TGGCGACTGCGCTCGTTACCGGGATCATTACAATGATGTTTAACTGGACGATGCTGCATTATGTGGGTGAGGATGGGATTGCTGCAGTTACCATCATCATGTATGTGCTGATGTTTGCAAGCTCCCTTTATACAGGGTATTCTTATGGCGTGGCTCCAATGCTCAGTTATTATTATGGGGAACAGAGCCATGAAAAGATGAAGAAGCTGGTTGCAGTCAGCATGAGAGTAATTGCGGGGATTTCCCTTGTGACGGTTGTGGCTTCTTTCTTTCTGACAAGGCCGCTGGTGTCTGTTTTTGCCCGTCCGGACAATTCGGTGTATGATTTGGCGGTGACTGGAAACAGGATATGTACTATAGCGCTTCTGTTTATTGGTTTTAATATTTTTGCCAGCGGGATGTTTACCGCATTATCCAACGGAATTGTTTCGGCTGTCCTTGCATTTTCCAGATCGTTTGTATTTATGCTGGTCACGATGATTGTGCTTCCGCTTATTTTAGGGGTGAATGGAATCTGGCTGGCAACGCCTGCGGCAGAATTGATGGCACTTGTATTGTCCATTTTCATGTTCTTAAAACATAGGAAGAGGTACGGTTACTAAGGAGGATGCTTATGGGTGAACAGGATGTGCTGAAAATACCGGATGCACAAGAATGGCGGTGCGGGGGATGACGTGAAAGACCTTCAGTATATTATGGGTCATGCCAATATTGCAGTGATGATAGAATTGTATAACCATATAACAGAACACGAAAGAATTGAAAGAGAAATTATAAAAAAGTGGTAAAACAGCATAAAATTGCAGTTTATAAAATTTTCAGAAAATATTAGCACTCACCTCTTGACAGTGCTAACAACAAGTGTTATATTGCAATAGAACAAAGAAAAACAAATCTGCATATTCTCATTCACAAAGTAAAGAATATGCATAGATGCATCAGGAGGTGTTACCATGAACATACAGAAATTCACACAAAAGTCAATTGAAGCCATTAATGACTGCGAAAAACTCGCATACGAATACGGCAATCAGGAAATTGAGCAGGAGCATCTGCTTGTGGCGCTTTTGCGTCAGCCGGACGGCTTAATTCGGAAAATGATTGAAAAAATGGAAATCAATACGGAACATTTTATGGATAACGCCATCCGCCATTTGGAAAAACGGGTAAAAGTATCCGGCGGACAGGTTTATATTGGTCAGGCGTTAAATAAAGTCCTAATCAGCGCGGAAGACGAAGCAAAACAGATGGGAGACGAATACGTCTCTGTTGAGCATCTCTTTTTGTCCATGATGAAATATCCAAATCCGGCGTTAAAAGAAATTTTAAAAGAATATGGCATCACAAGAGATCGTTTTTTAAAGGCTTTGTCCACCGTAAGAGGCAACCAGCGCGTCACTTCGGACAATCCGGAAGCCACATATGATACTTTGGAAAAATATGCCTATGACCTTGTGGAACGCGCCAGAAACCAGAAATTAGATCCTGTTATCGGAAGAGATTCCGAAATCAGAAACGTTATCCGCATTCTTTCCAGAAAAACAAAAAACAATCCCGTTTTAATCGGGGAACCGGGCGTCGGCAAAACCGCCGTAGTCGAGGGGCTTGCACAGCGAATCGTGCGGGGCGACGTGCCGGAGGGATTAAAAGATAAAAAACTTTTTGCACTTGATATGGGAGCGCTTTTGGCAGGGGCAAAATACCGCGGCGAATTTGAAGAACGTTTAAAAGCAGTATTGGACGAAGTCAAACAATCCGATGGGCAGATAATCCTGTTTATTGACGAACTGCATACGATTGTCGGAGCCGGAAAAACAGATGGGGCGATGGACGCCGGAAATATGTTAAAGCCTATGCTTGCCAGAGGCGAGCTGCACTGTATCGGCGCAACGACATTAGATGAATACCGTCAGTACATCGAAAAAGACGCGGCCTTAGAGAGGAGGTTCCAGCCTGTTATGGTAGACGAACCAACAGTGGAAGATACAATTTCCATTCTCCGTGGATTAAAAGAGCGTTATGAAGTATTTCACGGCGTAAAAATTGCAGATGCTTCGCTTGTTTCTGCTGCCGTACTGTCGAATCGTTATATTTCCGACCGTTTTCTGCCGGATAAAGCGATTGATCTAGTGGATGAAGCATGTGCACTGATTAAGACAGAACTGGATTCCATGCCGACGGAACTGGACGAATTAAACCGCCGTATTATGCAGCTGGAAATCGAAGAGACGGCGCTGAAAAAGGAAGAAGACCGCTTAAGCCAGGAACGCTTATCTTCCCTGCAAAAGGAGCTGGCAGAATTAAGAGACGAATTTTCCGTGAAAAAAGCACAGTGGGACAATGAGAAGAAGTCTGTGGAGCATGTACAGAAATTAAGGGAAGACCTGGAAAACCTAAAGAATGAAATTAAACAGGCACAGCAGAATTACGACCTCGAAAAAGCTGCGGAATTGCAGTACGGCAGACTTCCCCAGGTGCAAAAGCAGCTTCAGATAGAAGAAGAAAAGGCAAAAAGCGAAGATTTATCGCTGGTACACGAGATTGTCAGCGAAGAAGAAATCGCAAGGATTATTTCCCGCTGGACCGGTATTCCGGTTGCAAAGCTTACAGAAAGCGAACGGAATAAGACGCTTCATCTGGATGAAGAACTGCATAGAAGAGTCATTGGACAGGATGACGGCGTGACGAAAGTGACCGAGGCAATTATCCGTTCCAAAGCAGGCATCAAAGACCCGACAAAGCCAATCGGTTCGTTTCTGTTTTTGGGACCTACCGGTGTCGGAAAGACAGAGCTTGCCAAAGCCCTTGCCGAAAGCCTGTTTGACGATGAGGGAAATATGGTACGGCTGGATATGTCGGAATATATGGAAAAATACTCTGTATCCCGCTTAATCGGAGCGCCTCCCGGATATGTCGGTTACGATGAGGGCGGCCAGCTGACGGAAGCTGTCCGCCGGAAGCCATATTCCGTTGTGTTGTTTGACGAAGTGGAAAAAGCGCATCCCGACGTATTTAACGTACTGCTTCAGGTGCTTGACGACGGCAGGATTACGGATTCCCAGGGACGGACTGTGGATTTTAAAAATACAATTATTATTATGACGTCAAACCTTGGTTCAGCGCATCTTCTGGAACATATTAAAGAAGATGGCAGCATTCCGCCGCAGGTAGAGCAGGCAGTCATGGAAGAACTAAGACGGAATTTCCGTCCGGAGTTTTTGAACCGTCTGGATGAGATTATCATGTTTAAACCGCTGACAAAAGAAAATATCGGCAATATCATTCATCTGCTTATGGAAGAATTGAACCGAAGGTTAAAAGACAGAGAAATCAAAGTGGAGTTATCGGATGCGGCAGAGGCTTATATAGCGGAGCATGGCTACGATCCGGTATTCGGCGCAAGACCGTTAAAGAGGTTTTTGCAAAAACACGTAGAAACGCTTTCCGCAAAACTGATTTTGGCAGATAAAGTAAAAAGCGGCGATACGATTTGGATTGATGTCAGGGATGAAAAACTTACGGCTGGAATAAAAAGCTAAAAGAGCGGATGTTTACCAGGGTTTTTGCATATAGTATCTTAAGAGAATTTTTGGCAGTGATAAGATGAAAAAATTTCGCAATATTCTTTTGGGAGCAGATCTTTTACTTCTTTGTATAGTAGCAGGTAAAATAGCAGAAAGCAAAGTGTCTGCCCTGGCAGGTAATATGGAGGATAGCACAGGCACCCAGTCGATAATGAAAGAGTCGGATCTTAGCATGCAGGATCTGACAGAGAAAAAAGTAGCTTTGACCTTTGATGACGGCCCGAATGCAAAGTATACAGAAACACTTTTGGACGGCTTAAAAGAACGTGGTGTACAGGCCACGTTCTTTTTGTTGGGAACACAGGTGGAAAAGTCACCAAAAATTGTAGAAAGAATGCATGAAGACGGACATTTAATCGGCAATCATTCTTACGAGCATGTGAATTTAAGCAGTTTAAGCGATGAGGCGGCAATGGTACAGGTGGATAAGACAAATGAAGCCATTTATAAAGTGACAGGAGAATTTCCGGAATATATCCGGCCTCCTTACGGATGCTGGAAAAGCAATCTGGATTATAATACAACGATGATTGAGGTGTTATGGAACGTAGATCCTCTGGACTGGAACACAGACAGTGCGGATGTAGTCGTACAGCGGGTGCTGAATGAAGTGGAGGAAAATGACATTATTCTGCTTCACGATGCATCCGAGTCTTCCGTAAACGCCGCATTCCGAATTATTGATGCGCTGCAGAAAGAGGGCTATGTGTTTGTTACGGTGGATGAAATATTATTTGACTGATGACAGCGGAGTGACTGGCGTGGGTATGAAAAGTAACGAACGATTACAGCAGGCAGAATGATTGTGATAATCGTATTGAATTGGGGGAATTCCTATGCTATAGTATTCTTATATTTTGAAACTTATCAGAAAAGAGGAGGATGCCGATGGGAAAGAAAAAAGTATTATCAGCCATTGCATTTGTCGCGCTTGCAATGGTGTCAGGCGGTATAGTTTCAATTTATAACATGGATAAAGGTTCAGTAGACGTTAAGGGCGCGGCACAGGCAGAAATTGAGAATGTGGTTTGGGCAGATAAAGTGACGTTTTCCTGCGGGGTAGCAGGCTGTACGCAAACAGAAGCACACCAGCACGGCTTATGCGGAATTGACGGCTGCATACAGATTGGAGAGCACAGCCACGGAATCTGCAGTGCGGCAGGGTGTACGGAAACAGAAGTGCATATGCATAACGGAGAATATTGTTATCCACACAGTGCAGATGACGGGCATGCATATCATAATTGCGGCTTGCCTGGCTGCACAGAGGCGGGGAACCACATGCATAATTTCTGCGGCGTAGCAGGCTGCACAGAGACGGGAAGCCACATGCATAATTCCTGCGGCGTGGCAGGCTGCACAGAGACAGGGAGCCACATGCATAACTCCTGCGGCGTACCTGGCTGTACGCAGACTGGCGGGCATAGCCACGGAGGAAACGGCGGCGGGCATCATCAGTCTGGTCACGGCGGCAGACTTCATTAAGTATTAAAGGCTTTACAAATTAATTTTTGCCACAATTTAGCAGAATAATGAAACGGCATCAGAGCATATAGAAAATAATCTATGTGCTCTGTTTTTGTGCATTTTTTCCACACAAACCCAGGGAAATATGTTACACTACATCTGTCTGACGCAAACAAATGGAAAAATCAGGGGGAATACGATTGAAAGCATACAGCGGGTTTGCTGAAATATATGATATATTTATGGACAATGTGCCTTACGAGGCATGGAAGGATTATCTGGTTCAAATATTGGAAAAGTTCGGTATTACAGACGGCATTATTCTGGATCTGGGATGCGGAACCGGAAAGATGACGCGTCTTTTTGCGAAAGAAGGTTATGACATGATCGGCATTGACGCTTCGGAAGAAATGCTTGCCATAGCCATGGAACAGGAAAAAGAGGATTCCTCAATTTTATATCTGAATCAGGATATGCGGGAGTTTGAACTATATGGAACCGTAAAAGCCGTTATCAGCATCTGTGATTCCATGAATTATATTCTGGAGGAAGATGAGCTGCTTACGGTATTTAAATTGGTGAATAATTATTTAGATCCGGACGGTATTTTTATATTTGATTTGAACACCCTATATAAATACAGGGAAATTTTAGGGGAAACGACAATCTGCGAGAACCGTAAAGAGGGCAGTTTCATCTGGGAAAATTATTATGACAAAGACACACAGGTCAATGAATATGACATGACGTTTTTTATCAGGGAAGAAGACGGGAGGTACCGCAAATACAGTGAAACACATTATCAGCGCGGCTATGAAGCGGCAGTCATCCGCAGTCTGCTTGAAAAAGCGGGTATGGAATTTGTGGCGTGTTATGGAGAAGACACTTTCCTGCCGCCAAAAGAAAACGATGAGAGAATTTATATCATAGCAAGAGAATGTACAAAGAATAAGGGGGCATAAAAATGTCAGATTATATTGTAAGGGCAACAGCGGCAGAAGGCCAGATCCGCGCATTTGCCATCACGTCAAAAGATCTGGTGGAAACGGCCAGAAAACATCATAATACAAGTCCCGTTATGACGGCTGCGCTGGGGAGGCTTTTATCCGGTGCAGTGATGATGGGCACAATGATGAAAGGAGAAAAAGATCTTTTAACGATACAGATACAGGGCAGCGGTCCGGCAAAGGGACTGATTGTTACGGCAGATGCGAAAGGCCATGTCAAAGGGTATCCGCAGGTACCGGATGTTATCCTGCCGCCGAACAGTCAGGGCAAGCTGGATGTGGGCGGCGCACTTGGCATAGGCGTTATGAGTGTCATCAAGGATCTGGGGATGAAAGAACCTTACGTGGGACAGATTGAATTAAAAACGGGAGAAATTGCAGATGATCTGACTTATTATTTTGCAACTTCAGAGCAGATTCCTTCTTCGGTGGGGCTCGGCGTGCTTATGAACAAAGATAATACGGTAAAGCAGGCAGGCGGTTTTATTATCCAGCTAATGCCGTTTACAGATGAAAAAGTAATTGAAAAATTAGAAGCAAGGATTGAAAAACTCTCTTCCATCACGGCACTGCTCCAAAAAGGAGACACACCGGAAATGCTGCTAAAAGAAGTTTTGGGAGAGATTCCTTTTGAGGTGACGGATACGATTCCGGCAGAATTCCGCTGT
>CAOKHR010000139.1 GCA_948468325.1 uncultured Lachnospiraceae bacterium
GTTGTCAATGCAAAGAAAGCATCCAAGCAGATGAAAGCATTTGGAGAATTTTTTAACAATCAGATCGCGTTTGCAACGACAATTGTGCTGAGCAGAACACAGAGTACAACGTCTGCGCAGCTGGAACTGTGCGTAAAACAGATGCAGGAAATGAATCCGAAAGCAGCTGTGATTACGACGCCGTGGGATGAGATTTCCGGCGAACAGATTTTACAGGTAATAGAAGGAAAAGATTCTCTGGAGATGAAAGTTCTTGCAGAAGAAGCTCACCGCAAAGAGGAAGAAGAACATATGCATCATCATGAGCACGAGGAGCACCATCACGACCACGGCCATGAGCATCATGAACATGGCCATGAAGAGCATCACGACCATGAGCACGGCCATGGAGAGCATCACGGGCATGAGCAAGACCATGGAGCAGACTGCACTTGCGGGTGCCATGATCATGATCACGAACACGGGCATGGACATCACCATCATGCGGATGATATATTTACAAGCTGGGGAAAAGAGACACCGCATAAGTTTACAAAAGCAGAAATTGAGACAGCCGTTAAAGCCCTGTCGGAAGAGGACGCGTACGGTACTGTGCTGCGGGCGAAAGGCATGGTGGAAAATGCAGAAGGCGGCTGGATTTATTTTGATATGGTGCCGGGAGAATATGAGATTCGTGAAGGAGAACCCGATTATACCGGGCGCCTTTGTGTCATCGGTACAGATATAAAAGAAGATTTACTGGAAGAATTATTTGGAATCGCCTGAGGAAAGGAAAAAATAAATGGAAGAGATCCCAGTATACTTATTTACCGGATTTATGGACAGCGGTAAAACAACATTAATCCGTCAGACTTTGCTTGAAAACCACTTTGGCGAGGGAGCAAAAACTCTGTTAATTGTCTGCGAAGACGGAGATGTGGAATATGATGAGGAAGAGCTTGCAGAAATTAATACCAAAATACTGACAGTTGAAAATGAGGAAGATTTTACAGAAACGCTTTTAAAAAATATAAATCTCCAGTATCTGCCTGACCAGGTTTTTATTGAATACAATGGTACATGGCATATGGATACGGTGCTTGAGACACATCTTCCGGCCGGATGGCTTGTGGTACAGTCTCTGGCAACTGTAGACGCTTCTACATTTGATATGTATTTAAACAATATGCGCGCAATGATTATGGAGCAGCTTTTTAAAGCGGATGTTGTTATTTTTAACCGCTGTAATGACGATACGCCGAGAGGAAAGTTCCGCCGCGCCGTAAAAGCAGTCAATCGTCCGGCGCAGATTGTATATGAAAGAGAAGACGGAACAGTAGATGAGAGTGAAGAAGAGCTTCCGTTTGATTTAAATCAGGAAGTCATCGAAATTTCCGATGCGGATTATGCAATCTGGTATATGGACGCACAGGAAAACTACAAAAAATATGACGGTAAAAAAGTAGAGTTTACGGCACTTGTGTACAATCCGGATAAGATGAAAAAAGGAGTTATGGTGCCGGGGCGGTTTGCAATGACATGCTGTATTGAAGATATTACATTTTTGGGATTTAAGTGCAGATATCCGGATTCAAAAAATATTATGCATAAATCCTGGATTCATATTGTTGCAGAAATACGCGTGGAATTTGCAATGGAATACAAAGGAAAAGGGCCGGTTTTATATCCTGTCAGTATTGAATCGGCAGAAAAACCGGAAGATGAACTTGTATATTTTTCATAAGAGGCAGTCAGGGGAGCGCTAAACGGCTCCCTTGTAATATATTCTTACGATTTTTTTAATAAATTATTCCAAAATCTGACACTGATTTTTCAAATAGATTGTGATATACTGTATAAGCAGCCGCATACACAGAACAACAGCAAAACGAGAAGAGGTAGGTATGAAATATATACGGGAAAGAAATGGGAAGAGAGAAATTGTAGAGAAGAGAAGACACAGCAGGGAATATATCATGCAGGCAGTTTTGAAATGGACACTGTGTATTTTATTACTGATTCTGGCTGTTTTATTGTTCCGGTTTTTTGATAAAAAGTTAAATGACGGCAAAATCGTAGATAAACTGATTCACGGCTCCGACGATATATCGCCGAAAGATGCGCAGCCAGAGAGCGAGATGCTTCTGGATACAGAGGAAAAGGAAGAAGAACCGGTGCTTAGCGTATGTCTGGATCCGGGACATGGAGGCATGGATCCCGGGTGCTACCAGGGGGAAAGAAAGGAATCGGATGATAACTGGAGACTGGCTTTGGCTGTTAAGGCAGAGATGGAGAAAGCCGGAATGGAAGTTATTATGACGAGGCAGGATAACGATACAAAAGTATTTTTAAAGGACAGGGTGGCAACGGCAAATGCATCCGGTGCAGATTATTTTGTTTCACTCCACCGGAACCAGGGCGACGGATACGGAATAGAAACATGGATGACAGCAAGCGCAGGAGACGCAACGACGAAGCTTACAAACAATATTCACAATGCGCTTGTAACAGCAGGCGTGCAGAGAGACCGCGGTGTGAAAGTGGGAAATGAAACGGGAGAAGGTTCCGATTATTACGTTATCGGCAACACGACAATGCCGGCATGTCTGATTGAATTTGGTTTTATCAACAATGAGGAAGATAACCGTCTGTTTGATGCAAATCTTGAAGCTTATGCACAGGCAATAGCGTCAGCGGTACAAAGCACTTATGCGGAACTGGGCGATACGGATAATTTATCAAAGGAAGAAGAAGACGGCGAAGAAAGCGGGCAGGACGAACTTTCCCATGGCATGCGGTTAGAATATCCGCAAATTGACAATATCAGCGCTTTGAGCGGTGAAATATTAGACTGGGGACAGGGCGGCGATGCAGATGAATATAACCGGCCGACAGGATGTTTAAGCTATCAGGAAAAATATAAAGATTATACGGCAGATTTTATCATTCCAAATACAGAAAAGAAGATTTATCTTACATTGGATGAAGGATATGAATATGGCTGTACGCCGACAATTTTAAGTACACTGAAAGAGAAAAATGTCAAAGCAGTATTTTTTGTGACAAAGCCATATGCGGAAAAAGATCCGGATCTGGTGCAGCAGATGATTGACGACGGACATATTGTTGGCAACCATTCTGTTACACATCCTGCAAAAGGACTGCCCAGCCAGTCGCTGGAGGAGCAGAGGCAGGAAGTTATGGGCCTGCACGATTATATCAAAGAAAAGTATGATTACGATATGTTTTTGTTTCGGTTTCCGGCAGGAAAATTCAGCGAACAGTCGCTTGCCGTTTTGAACAACTGCGGTTACCGAAGCGTCTTCTGGAGTTTTGCTTATCTGGATTATGATGTAAATAATCAGCCGGATGAGGCAGAATCTTTACAGAAGATGATTGATAAACTGCATCCGGGGGCAATTTATCTGCTCCATGCAGAGTCCTGGACAAATACAAATGTTCTGGGACAGTTTATCGACAAGGCAAGAGAAGCGGGATACGAGTTCGCGCCATATACAGATTCCATGAATTAAGGGGCAACAAATGATTGAATTTTTGAAGAGAATCTAGTATGATGTTTAAGACGGTAATAGTTTACCGTCTTAAACCATGTAATGGAAGATAAATTGAGGAGGATAAAGATGTATCCAATCGTAAAAAAAGAAAAATTGGCAGACAAGATTTTTCTGATGGACGTCAGGGCACCGAGGGTGGCGAAGACTTGTGAGCCGGGGCAGTTTGTAATTGTAAAAATGGATGAAGAGGGAGAGAGAATTCCTTTGACGATTTGTGATTATGACAGAGAAGCTGGAACAATCACGATTGTATTTCAGACAGTAGGTGCGTCAACGGAGCGTATGCAGTATTTGAATGAGGGGGATTCGTTTCAGGATTTTGTAGGGCCTCTGGGTTGTGCATCCGATTTGGTTGATATGGAAATAGATGAGCTGAAGAAGAAGAAGATTGTATTTATTGCAGGCGGTGTAGGAACTGCGCCGGTATATCCGCAGGTAAAATGGCTGCATGAGCATGGTGTGGACTGCGATGTGATTATGGGTTCCAGAACAAAGGATTTGTTATTTTTTGTAGAAAAGATGGAAAAAGTTGCGACAAATCTTTATGTGACAACGGATGACGGCAGCTACGGATTCCACGGCATGGGAACAAACCAGCTCCAGGCGCTTGTGGACGAAGGGCGTACATATGACCACTGCGTAGCAATCGGTCCGATGATTATGATGAAATTTGTCTGTCTGCTGACGAAAAAATTAGAAATTCCGACGGTTGTATCCATGAATCCGATTATGGTGGACGGAACGGGAATGTGCGGCGCATGCCGGCTGACAGTCGGGGATGAAGTGAAGTTTGCCTGTGTAGACGGACCGGAATTTGACGGACATCTGGTGGATTTTGATCAGGCGATGAAGCGCCAGCAGCTTTATAAAACAGAAGAAGGAAGGGCTATGTTAAAGCTTCAGGAAGGTGACACACACCATGGCGGCTGCGGACATTGCGGAGGTGAAGAATAATGGATGTATTAAAGAAAGTACCCGTAAGAGAACAAAAACCGGAGGTTAGGGCAAAAAATTTCGAGGAAGTCTGTCTGGGATATGATGCTGCGGAGGCAGTCAGCGAAGCAGAAAGATGTTTAAACTGTAAGAACGCACAGTGCGTTAAAGGATGTCCGGTATCCATTGATATTCCGGGATTTATATCAGAGATTAAGAGCCGGAATTTTGAAAAGGCATATGAAATATTAAGCGATAGCTCCGCACTTCCGGCTGTCTGCGGCCGTGTATGCCCGCAGGAGAGCCAGTGTGAGGGAAAATGTATCAGGGGATTTAAAGGCGAGCCGGTTTCCATCGGTAAATTGGAGCGGTTTACAGCCGACTGGGCAAGAGAAAACGGTATTGTTCCCAAGTCGGATCAGGAGAAAAACGGCCGCAAGGTGGCTGTGATTGGTTCCGGTCCCGCAGGACTTACCTGTGCGGGTGATCTTGCAAAGATGGGCTATGACGTAACGATTTTTGAAGCGCTGCATGAACCGGGCGGTGTATTGATTTACGGTATTCCGGAGTTCCGTCTTCCGAAACAGGAAGTTGTGGCAAAGGAAGTGGAAAACGTAAAAGCGCTGGGCGTGAAAATAGAGACAAATGTAGTCATCGGCAAATCTACAACGATTGACGAACTGATGGAAGAAGAAGGATTTGAGGCCGTATTTATCGGTTCCGGCGCAGGACTTCCAAGATTTATGGGAATTCCGGGAGAACAGGCAAACGGCGTATTTTCCGCAAATGAATTTCTGACAAGAAATAACCTCATGAAAGCATTCCGTGAAGAATACGATACGCCGATTATGAAAGGAAAGAAAGTGGCTGTTGTCGGAGGCGGCAACGTGGCGATGGATGCTGCCAGAACAGCACTGCGCCTTGGGGCAGAAGTACATATTGTATACCGCAGAAGCGAAGCAGAGCTTCCAGCCAGGGTAGAAGAAGTACACCATGCAAAAGAAGAAGGAATTATTTTTAATCTTCTGACGAATCCAAAAGAGATTTTAGTAGACGAAAACGGCTGGGTCAGGGGAATGACCTGTATCAGAATGGAGCTGGGCGAGCCGGATGAATCAGGCAGAAGATCTCCGGTAGAAGTGGCAGGATCTGAGTTTGAAATTGAACTGGACACCGTCATTATGTCTCTTGGAACTTCTCCGAACCCATTGATTTCTTCTACAACAAAAGGGCTTGACACGAACCGCAGAAAATGCATTGTGGCAGAAGAGGCAAACGGGGCAACTTCAAAACCGGGTGTATTTGCCGGAGGAGACGCCGTTACGGGCGCTGCGACAGTTATTCTTGCCATGGGTGCAGGAAAAGCAGCGGCGAAAGGTATTCATGAATATTTATCCGGAAAATAGATAATACTTTGTAAAGCGGCCGAATGGCCATAATGGGATGCCCTTTAGGGTATAAATTCAGGTAAAAAAAATCTCCCATCGTTATCCTGTCCGGTGACGATGGGAGATTTTTTATGATATTATTCCAGGTTCAGTTTATGGTTGGAAATATAAAAGCTGATAATGTAATAAATAACAGAAAATGCAACAGACTGAAGGAGAACGATGGCAAACAGCCATTGGTAAAAGTTCGCGATGTCTGCGGAAGCCGCATTCGACTGCATCTGCAGAATCATATCCGAATTGCCGATACTTAAAATGACAAGTAAAATCATGGAGATAATCTGCTGTGCAATGTAAAATACGATGTATGCGGCGATAGAAGCTGCGAGCCGGTTCTGGCGGAACAGCTGTCCGACAGAGAAGCTGGCGCATACCATCAATACGCTGCTGAAAAAGAAAACAACAATCAGGCCGGCCATTATGCCCAGAAATTCATAAAATCCAAAGCCCATGCTTCTGGAGAATTCCTCCTGTATATAGGACAATGCAGAAAGATCCCAGGATTCTCCGCTTGCACTCATGATTAACAGAAGTGCAGAGCCTGCAGTAACTAAAAATGCAATGCAAAGCCAGAAAACGGAGACAAAAATTTTGGTATTCAGTATGGCTGTTGTGGAAACCGGAAGCGTATGTGTCAAATATCCTTGTCCGGAGTACATGGTTTTGTAAAAACGCATGGCTAAA
>CAOKHR010000140.1 GCA_948468325.1 uncultured Lachnospiraceae bacterium
ATCCGACAGAACGAATAATTGGTTCTCTTCTACCTGCAGTATCCTCCACTTAAGCGGTTCCACCTTATACCAATTCGCGTCGTTGAATCTTCCCAGGCAGTATTCATATCCATTGTATTTCACATAATGGCCCGAAATATTCTCCGGGTTTTGCAGCGCTTTCTCAAGTTCTTTCTTTAGCTCCGCATCCTCGACCTTGCTCTGCGGGTACTTTCCAAAATAAATATAATGCCAGTCCGTATAATCCGGATTTGCCTCTGAGCTAAGTACGTCGTAATCCTTTTCCCCGCTGTCTTTCATGCTCGTATCATGGTGATGCACGGGATTTAAGCTGTCGCCTGCCGCAACCGCTTCCTCCAGATTATACTCTCCGGCAGTCTTTAACCTGCCGATCTTCGCCCTGGCGGCGGCAAGCGCATTGTCTGCCGCCGCGGCATCCGCCGCCTGACAGATGGCGTCCCTGCCCTCTTTCACTGCCTTTAACATGCTTACGGCCTCTGCCGTACGGTATTTGGAGGTCTGGTAACCGTACAGGGTATTTAAGACGTCCTCTTTGTATTTGGCGAGCCTGGACGCTTCGCTCTCCCACTGGCCGGAGGAAAGGCTGATATACATAGCAGGCACACAGGCGATACAGTCACTGTCTGCCTCGAAGTTTTTAATGTCTCCGCCCGTCCCTACTACTGTGGCGGACGAAGTATCGTCTGAACGCAGCCACCATGCAGACAGGCTGTAAACCGAGCTTTTCTTATGGGCATATTCGCTGACAGACAACTGGCGCGCCGGCAGCTTTTCCGCCGTCCCGAATCCATAAGACGCATTCCTGACATCCTCGGCCGAAAGCAGGAAAACCTTATCGTTACCCTGTGCCGCAACAGCTTCCCTCTGTGCATCGTCAAAAGCTGTCATATAAAAACTGTGAACCTTTTCCTGCTTATTATCCTTTAAATAGTGGAGGTATCCTTCACTCCCATTCCCCTCGCACAGATAAAATTCGTACGAAAAGGTATTATTTGTTATATACGCCGGTTCATAGACCTTGTCTGCATCCTCATTATTCAGCCAGTCCCTGACCTGGCTTTCATTCCATACAGTCCCTGCGGCTTCCGTATGATAGGGGATATAATCAAGCCCCAGATCCGCCATGACAAAAATCGCGTCATTTGTCTTCTGCAGAACCCTCCAGCGGATTGGCTCCCATTTGTAATAGAAATACTGATCCGTTCCATTTTCCAGAGTGCCTGCAGCATAGCGCTTCGTATAAATTCTGCGGTACTTCACGCCATTCACTGTAGCATCCCCACTGGCATTATACGACGCATTTTTAATAGCGTCCGTCAAATCGTCTCCCGCAACCTCCGTCTGTGGATAGCTGCCAAAATAAATATAGCTCCATTTTCCGTTCTCCGGATTATGTATGTCAGCTCCCGTCTCCTGCGCACTGACTGACGCCTGCTCCGCGGTTCCTGCGGCAGCTGCCTCTGCCGTCGGCCAGAGGGTGGTAAACACCAGCGCAAATACCAGAACCAGCGCCATAAATTTGTTTTTTTTCATTTCTTTCTCCTTTCCTGCGGTTTGGCTGTTCTCTTCAAACTTTCCGCCGCATTACGCTAAACAATTTTTGCCCAGCCCTTTTCCCTTTAACAGTTTCTTATAGGCTTTTTTGCTGCCGGAGGGAACCTTAACCCTCGCTTTTGGTGAAATTTTGCTAAACGCTTTCTTTCCGACAGTCTTTAATAATCCGGAAGAAATTGTAATATTTTTCAGTTTCTTACAGCCGCAGAATGCGAAAGATCCGATTGCGGTAATATTAGAACCAAGTTTCACTGTCGTTATCTTCCGGTTATTTTTCAATGCGTTCTTAGAAATCTCCGTCACTTTATACTGAATCCCTCCACAGGTTATGGTGGCAGGAATCGAAATAGATTTCGATGTGCTGTTTGTCTTAACGAACGATACTGCAGAACTCTTTTTTAACACCTTGTAAGTGTGTTTGCCGCTTTTTAATAATGTGCCCGCTTTCGGCGCAGACGCATCCTCCTCATCCCTGGGAGCCGACAATGCCCCTTTCGGAATATCGAGTCTCTGATAAATCTCGCGCGATGTGCTCCCTTTGGTAATTTTATACATAATGATAATCTTACCGGCAGCATTATTCGTGGCATTCGTCTTTTTAAAAGTACCGCTTAGATATTCCACCCTGGAACCGTTTTTAACAGCGGCATTTACTACTCTGGTAATATCTTTCTCTGTCGTCTCATTCGTGAGTTTCATTGCTTTCATAGCTTCGCGGACTGCTTCAATATCTGCTGAAACTGCTCTCTCATCATCCGTCATTGTCTCCGTGGCAGGAATCGTTTTTCCATATGTACAACCCTTATAATGTCTGGCGCAAAGCATTTCAACGCTGCCCTCAATCCCTCCGGCTGTCTGGCTGTTTGACGGAAACAGCCTGTAAACGTTCCCTGTCAGTGTGATACACCATTCATCGGGCAGAACGGATTTGAAAGCGGCAACCATTTCTTCACGCGTCGTACTGTTTGAGACCGGATATTCCCATACGCACATATTGATTGCCTGTTCCGCTTTTTCAAAATATTCTATCCGCTTCGCGGCTGAAAAACCTCTTAACGGCGCAATTCCCCACGTAGCTGTCAGGGTATCGCCTGTGCCGTCCGCAAATGTAATGCGAAACTGGATTTCGGCCCGTCCCGCTTTTGTCTCTGTAGCGGGCGTACGGTTTAAATCTCCCACGATTTCAATTCCGGCACCTCCCGCAACCGACTTCTCCGCGGACAAAAGCAGCTCCTGTGCAGTCGTTTCATTTGTCATCTTTATGCCTGCCATGGCCGCAAGCACATCATGCTTCGCCTCATTTATGGAAGCAGGCGGTTTTATGGCAATCTCCGGAGACGCCGGTTTTACCTCTGTCATTTTCCCGTCCGGAGTCATTGTCACGGTCCCTCCGTTTCTCCATTGCCCTAAAGCCGATAATTTCAGCAGCAATGACGGGCGTACGCCTCTTCCGACTATCTCTTCTTCTCCCGGAAATATATCATTGCTCCATCCCGTGCCGCTGCCGTTACCGCCGACATTATAAGCCGTTCCAAGTATCAGTCCATCGTGCAGGTTCGCCGTACGTGTCCACCACGGCCCATCCATTGTCGGGTCCTCCCACTGCAGCCCTGTCAGATCATATCCCAGATCTAAGGCATACTGGGTGTACCACGCCATTCTTGTCTGATAAGAATTATTGTCCGCAAAACCATATTTGTAAGCAGCCACATCCCTGGCTGACAAAAGAAATACTTTATCCTGCACATTGGACGGATCATCGGGGTCATACTCCATGTCATTAAACGCAGTAAGATCCGCTGTCTGGATTGCCTCCTGTTCCGATGCCGAAAAAGCGTCCTTTAAAAAGCTGTCGTTGGTATAATCGTATCCGTTCATATTCCAGGTGCCGTCATATCCGTTGAGCATGCTTCTTAAATCACAGTTTCCCCACCAGAGTTCTGCCTCCACCTCCTGAAGATCGGATGCGGGCGGATGAAGCTGCGGATCATCATCCGGTACGCTGTCCGGTATGTTCCAGATATGGCGCAGATTAAGATTGCCGCTGTAGTTTATCCCGTCCAGCAGAATCTTATCAGACAAAAGCAGCGCTTCGCCGTTTTCAACAGACAATACACGCCAGCGGACAGGTTCTTTTTGATCCTTTTGATCCGCTTTACCGTCGCCATTTGTATCATTCTGCCAGTAATTTCCAAAATAGACCGTGTCCCACGTTACGGAACCGTCTTCATGCATGATAGGTCCGCGAAGATTAGAATCCGTTCCGGCTGCTTTTACGTCAGTCATACTGTTTGGCAGCATTCCGCCAGACAATGATAATACAAGCATTACCGCCGCTGTTCTTTTTCGCAGTTTCTTTATTTCCTTTCTTTTCATTAAGAGATTCCCCCTTGTTATTGTCTGGTCCCTGCAAATCTTACACCGGACCAGAAAGAATAATATTTCTTCACACAAATTCCTCCTTTTTGGGTTGAAAAGCCTAACTGGTTACGGCCGTATTCGGACCGTAACCAGCTCCCATGCACTTATGCTATTTTCATCGTTTTTTTGTATCCGGTGCTTTTCTTAAACAGTTTCTTATAAGCTGCTTTTTTCTTTTTCGGGCACGCAATTCTTGCCCTTTTATAAATATTTTTTATGGCATTCTTCCCAACGGATTTTAGCTTGGAAGACTTGATGATAATCATTTTCAGGTTTTTGCATCCGCAAAAAGCCTCCGCTCCAATCTTCGTGACATTGCTTCCAATCACAACTTTTTTCACTTTCCTGTTGTTTTTCAGCAATTTTGCCGCTACGGAAGCAACCTTATAAGTCTTGCCGTATGCCGTAAAAGTTACCGGAACCGTAACTGTTGCGGACGCTGCAGCCTCGATATATTCCACCGTATCATTGCCTGTCACCTTATAGGTTCCCTGCTTGCCTTTCACTTTGTCCCCGACCTTTAAAGTTTTGTCTTTCGCCGTCCCGCTTCCCGCCGTTACGACATATTTGGACTTTATATATGCCGTTTTCGCATTTCCATGCTCATAATAGATTCTCGTCCATTCAGAACTGCTCCCATTTTCATTCTCAAACACTTTTATTTCAGTATCTTTTTCAAGCTTGCCGACGACAGTTCTGCTGCTCTCAACGTACGGCCCGCTGTATGCATTCAGGTATTTCATACCGGAATCAAAATTGCCGACTTTGGCACAGAAAAGCGTATAGTCTTTTGGAGCGCCGCACACAACACAGGTAGTGGAGTAAGTTCCTTTGCCCGCTGCCGTCGGCTCTTTCGTTATCTTGCCGGCTGTCTTCCAGTTATGGTATCCCTGCACCGGAATCGTCTCCGTTTTCTTTTCCCCGCAGTTGACACAGGTATATTCCATAATCCCCGTTTCTCCGCAGGTTGCTTTTTTAATTACTTTTCCTGCATCCCAGCGTGTCTGCGTACCTCTTTTCGGTATTATTTCTGTTTTTGTTTCACCGCACTTACGGCAGGTAAAGGTTCTCTCACCATCCTCCTGACATCTGGCCGGCCTGATTACTTTTTCATCGCCCCAGCTGTGGTTACAGTTCCCTACGTTAACTTCCAAAGAAACATCGACTGCATTATATTTCTCGCTGTCCGGACAGTAAACGGCCGGAAATTCCAGTTTTCCTGTTCCGATTAACAAAGTATCCGGCTGTTTCCACTCATAGCCGTCCGGCAGGACAATTGTATCCAAAGTGTCGCCTTTTGCTCCGGTGAGGCCTGTGGGCAGCTCATCCGGCAGTGTGGGAGTCTGCTTCGGGATTACGCCGATTTCTTTTGACAATTCTCCCTTATAATTATCACACGTTACCACCACGCGAAGTGTCCTGCCTATATCCTCCTCCGTCGGCGTATAGACGCCGGAAGTATTCCTGCAGATAAGAAAGCCGTCACGGTACCACCGATAATACACCTGGGCCGTGTCATGGTAATCAGGCTTTAATGACGGTGAAAGCTTAGCTTCGGCTGTCAGTTCCTGCCCGATACCCAGCTGGCCTGTCACTTCTATATCTCCGCCCAGCTCTTTTCTCAGATAATCATAAGGAGTACTGGGAGCCAGCGGATCCTCTGGATACCTCGAGACCTGAAACGTAATTGCCTGATCTTTATTTTCATCCTCGCTTACGCAGAAATCGTAAATAAATACTGTAGGAACTTTCTCAGCCAGCTCATCATTTAAATCCAGCAGCTCCCACATATCCGTGTCCGTGGAATGCACGGTATACCCCGTAATGTCCTCCGCCAAATCCAGATTTTTCCCCGGCTGTATTGTCCGCTCCTCCTCGCTTTTGTCCGCAAGATTCAGACGGTAGATTTTCTGCCTTCCATGAAAGTACAGACAATCATGGTATTCACGAATAGAAATCCATATAGCGGGATTCATGCCGGACCACTGGGCCGTGGCGCTGTCTGTCTGGCATATACGCTGCCTTTTCGATTCTTCATAGTCCAGCAGACTGGCAACCCTGCAAATATTATGATAAGCGGAAAAATAGTAGCAGCCCTCATAATAAGTGATTCCGCTTCCTCTGTCTATTTTATTAAAGCTGTCTTCAACACTCCATAACGGATTCCTCTCCGCATAGGAAGGGCCGTCCGCCGCTTCCATATCATAAGGCCCGCTCCAGGCGCTGTGAGAAGATGCATTCGCAGCCACAATTTCTTCATCTGTCAGCAGAAAATATTTTCCGGACGGCGCGGAAGGATTCAGCTCGTTTCTTGACCAGGTGACATCCACATGATAATACTTTCCGTCAATTTTAACCATATTCCAGACATGGCTTCTTCTGCTGTTTATAACAACCAGACAGGGTATGCCCAGCAGATCCCGCATAATATACTCGTACGCTGCGGCATAGCCGTCACACACTGCTTTCTTCTTCACTAATGCGCTGTATGCTGTATGGAGATCCTGATCAAAACTGCCTGCATTCATGCCGCCCGAAGGACTGTAATTGGAAGCATATTCACAGACTTCGGCAAGCCACTGGCAGACCAGCCATGCT
>CAOKHR010000141.1 GCA_948468325.1 uncultured Lachnospiraceae bacterium
GCCATTACTCACAATAATGACGGCTGTTCTTAAGTAACAGTTTTATGTTGTTGAGGGTAGCTGCTTCTATGGCTTCCCTTTTGTATCTATAAATATAGCATATGAAAAAGATATTTTCAAGAGGGTAGAGAGTCTAAAAAAGTAACGGTAATCAGAGAGCTTAGCAACAGGCTCTCTTTTTATATACTAAATTTTAAGAAAGAAGGTGAAAGTGTGGAAGAATTTCAAAATACTTCATAAAAACAATCAAACAATATTTGAGAATTACTGAAAGGAAGTAAATATGCAAATATCATTAACAACGGCAGAAGGAAGCCGTTTTATTTTTGCTCTTTTGCCGGAGAAGTTCAATGTAAAATATGCTGCAAAATACCAGAGTTTTGACATTATGTCCAAAGGCTCTATAAGTGTGCCAAAAGGCAGTGATGTTACGGAAATTTCATGGGATGGGGAATTTTTTGGCAGCAGTAAGAAGAATCTGGCAGGAGTAGATACAGCCAGCTGGAAGGAACCGGCGGCCTGTGTAAAAGTTTTGCGGAACTGGATGCAGAAAGGGACGGAGCTGACACTGATTATTTCCGGTACGTGGATAAATATTGATGTTACCATTGCTTCTTTTGAGGCTGTACCGCATGGAAAATATGGAGATGTGACTTACCACATTACGTTCAAAAGAGTGCGGACATTAAAAATTTATACAACCAAAGAACTGAAAATCGGAAAAAAGAAAAAGACAAAGACGAGGACAAAGAAAAAGAGCGGTTTAAAGAAAACGTATATATTGAAAGAGGGTGAAACGCTGCACCGTGCCGCACTAAAAAATGGCGTAACTTGGGATAAACTTTATTCCAAAAACAAACGTACGATAGAAAGTCTGGCAGTATTAAAAGGCTTTCCGGATTCAGATCATGGAATCCGGATATTTGCGGGGACGAAGCTTTTGATTCCGTAACGGAGGGATGCAGGATGATTGATATTTATACCGTCAAATATAAAGTGTTTTTTGTGGATAACAAAAATGTGAAATACAATATTACGAATTTTGTACATGATCTGGGATGGGAGGAGAACGACAGGGAAATTTCTACGCGGATTTCTTTTACTGCACGGAATGATGAAACTGCCAGGGGCTATTTGTCTACCCTGATACAGCCCGGATGTCTGGTTTGTGTTTCGGCAAAAGACGGCAATGGTAAATATAAAGAGGTGGCGCGTGGAAATGTTGTAGACTGGGGAGATACCAGAAAAAACAGTGCACACGATTTGAAATGTGTCTGTTATGACAGTCTTTATAATCTGCAGAAAAGTCAGGATAATTTTTATTTCCGTT
The DNA here is from genome assembly GCA_948468325.1 of uncultured Lachnospiraceae bacterium. Lineage (GTDB taxonomy): Bacteria > Bacillota > Clostridia > Lachnospirales > Lachnospiraceae > Roseburia_B. The sequence goes on from CAOKHR010000141.1 coordinate 1,331, forward strand.
CCGGTACCGGGACAAAATCCAGAATAAAGCAGGTTTTAAAGAAGTGGAAGGTATCTCTTGGAACTTATCAGGGACCGGATAAAAAGCATGGAAAGGAGAAGTATCAGAATCGGTATCTTTCTGATATATTGCTTAGCATTCTGGATGATGCAGTAAAGAAAGGCGGTAAAAAATGTGTGGTCCGGATGGAGAAGAATAAAGTTTCGGTTGTTCCGCTTGGATCCAATAAAGATATTTATGTGTTTAAGAGCAGCTGCACAAATGAGAGCACAAACAAAATGAGCACGGATAAGCTGATTACCAGAGTAAAGGTGATTGGAACGTCCGGTGATGAGGGGAAAGACAGTGTTTTGGCGACGGTGAACGGGCTTACAAAATATGGCATCCGTCAGAGAATTTACACCAGAGGGTCAGATGAAACAACCAGTCAGGCAAAGAAGGCGGCACAGGAAATTTTAAATGAAAATGGAACGCTTGAAAAAAAGCTTACAGTGCAGACTCCGGATGTGCCCTATGTCCGCAAGGGGGATATGGTTTTTGTCAAAACTGGCGGGATAATTGGGTTTTATTATGTTACAAGTGTGCAGCACAATGCGCAGAATCTGTCTATGACAATGGATTTGGAACCCACGGAAGAAGTTGCTGTATCAAAAAATAAAACGAAAACTTCTGTCTCTTATAAAGTTGGCGATGTCGTTACGTTTCAGGGAGGAAAGCAGTATGTCTCTGCAGTTGGCAAAAAAATTCTGCTGCAAAGGCAGGAAAAGCAAAAATAACAAAGATAAAAGCATTGGCAAAACATCCCTATTTCCTGATTCATACAAACAGAAAAAGTAATGTGTATGGATGGGTGGATGAAGGGATGTTTCATTAGGAGGTGGCTTTTTTGGGAGCAAATTCGAATAAAGGCATCAATGATCTGGCCAGAGTTATTGACAGCCGTATACGGATGCATACGGAATCACCACTTGTTATGGATTTTGGCACGGTGAGGAAGAATGGAAGTCTAAGGACAAATACTTTTCCAAAAACGATTGCAAAAAATGATTATTCGGTTTTGGAAGGTTTTACATACGGGGGAAAGGATACCAGGGTACTTGTGGCATGGGTGAATGAGGAGGCAGTTGTAATCGGGAAAGTTTCCGGCACGTAAGGAGGGTAATGCAGTGGATGAGTTGTTTCCGGTCTTTGATGTTTCAGAGACAGAGGAAGAAGAATATGATACGGATTATAAAAGAAGTATCCGGTGGAATCCCAAAACAGGTGATTTTTTCAGGGACAGATCGCATCGTCTTGTCTGGTGTGACGGACAAGAGGCCTATATGATCTGGTGTTATAAAATGGTACAGACAGAAAGAGACAGTCATTTTGCATATTTGGAAGCAGTATCCGGTTCAGATCTTGGGGTGGAGATGGAGGCAGCTGCACAGGAGAGGGACCATGAAACAGTGGAGTCTATGATTGAGCGGACGATGACGGAAGCGTTAGAGGTGAATCCGCGAACGGAATCTGTCGGAAATTTTGTTTTTTTCTGGGAGGGCGATACCGTGCACTGTCAGTTTGAGGTCAGGGGAATCGGGATGGATGAGGCAGTACAGATTAGCTTTTAGGAGGTGGGCGTATGGCACAGCCGGAATTTAGTATGCCGGATTTTTTAGAGGATAATGCACCAGAGGATATTCTGGAAAGGATGATGGAAAACCTGCCAGAGGACATAGATGATATGCCGGGAGGTTTTCCATATGATTTTACTATGCCGTCTGCAATTGAAAAGTCGGAGCTGATCCAGTTTCATCTGGTGCGGGCGTTGATGATAGCGTTTCCCCAATATGCCTGGGATGAATGGCTGGATTTACATGGGCAGCAGGTGCATATAAAACGACATGAGGCTTCTTTTGCCAGAGGGGTTCTTAAGCTGGAGGGAGACGCCGGTACGGAAATAGAGGCAGGAACGGTATTTTGTGTACCATCGGTGGATGATTTACCGGCGGTTGAATATGAAACAGACGAAGCTTGTGTAATAGGAACAGATGGTGTGGCAGAAGTGGCAGTTACTGCAGTGGAAGCTGGTACGAATGGAAATGTGAAAGCGGGTTCGGTTTCTATTATGGATGAGCCGTTGGATGAAATTACGGGAATTACGAATCCAAAAGACATAACAGGCGGCAGGGAAGCGGAGAGTGATGATGATTATTATGACAGGATTGCGGCGGAATATGAGAGCAGCAGGACTTACCTTGGGAATGACAATGATTATAAACGCTGGGCAAAGGAGGCGGGAGCAGGAGACTGCATTGTAGATGCTGCATGGGACGGGCCCGGAACCGTAAAGCTTATTTTGGTGGATGCCAGCGGACAGCCTGCAGATCAGGCGCTGGTTCAGAGTGTTTATAACTATATCGTATCACCAGATGACAGGGCTGCGAGGCTTTTGCCGACTGCGTGTGCGGATTTGACATGTGTGGCTGCTTCGACTGTGAAGATTCATTATACATGCACTGGTTTGGAATATGACAGCACAACGGACACAGGACAGATTGAAAATGAATTTCGGGAAGCGTTGAAAGTGTTGTATACGGAGGCCAAAAGAAAGGGAGTGCTCCGGTATAACGATGTAAGACCTATAATCAGCGCGATTGAAGGTGTTTTGGATTTTGATTCTTTTTTGGTCAATGGCAGTATGGAAAATATTTTACTTCAAAGTGAAGAGTATCCGGAAACAGGAGAATGTGAGTTTCGTTAGGAGGTGGGGGTTTGGAAGAGTTTGATATTGAAAAGTTTCCGACAAGCGGGGCTGCCAAAAGGATGCTTGGTTATGTGTCGGAAGAATTTTATGAAAAATCTTATGTCGGGAAATGGCTGTACCAGATTATGGGTCTGGAATGGGATGATGCCGGACGGATATTGAAAGAGGAGCTCCCGAAGCAGTTTTTTCCGGAAACGGCAACCTGGGGACTGATGTTTCATGAGATAAAGTGGGGACTTCCGGTACGGCAGAATCTTTCTTATGAAGAGCGCAGGAATCTGGTTTTTCAGAAGATGAATTACCGTATGCCGATGAATCCTTACCAGATGGAACAGTATGTAAAAGGTGTGACAGGTGCGGATGTCTGTATAGCGGATGTAAATGATTCCGGAATAGAGGATTTTAAACCGGAGCATCCAAATGTTTTCGGAGTTTTTCTGTCTGGCGACAGGGTGCTGGATCTGTATGCGGTTATGGAAATTCTGGATGAAATTAAGCAGTCACATACGACATATATTATCAGGGTTTTTCAGGATGCCAGAGCAGAGGCATGTGCAGGTATGGGGATGCGCCAGATTTACCGGCCTGCTGCTATTTTAGACGGGGAAATTATTGTGGATGCAGGAAAGTAACAGGAAATCAAAATCAGGATGAGGAACAGGAGGGACAGTTATGCCACAACTTTTTCAATCTGCGGTAATAACAAGTGCGGGATTACGGCTTTTGACAAAGGCACAGTCGGGGAATGCAAAGATTGAGTTTACAAGGGTGGAAACCGGAAATGGAAGCTATACAAAAGAGGAAAAGGATGCAGCTGTGCTGATGGAGATGACAGGTCTTAAGTCGGTAAAAAACAGTTATGGTTTATCTGATTTAAGGATTCATTCGGATCATTGTGTGAAAGTGTCGGCATTGATTGCAAATTATGATTCGGCTGCGCAGGAATCACTGATTACGGAGGGTTATTATCTTAATGAAATCGGATTGTATGCAAGAGAGAATGATGAGGAAGTGCTCTACAGTATTGCTGTGACGTCGGGGGAAAACGGGGATTTTATGCCTCCGTATAACGGGCTCTGTCCTGTGGAGATTGTTCAGGAATATTATGTAACGGTAAGCAATTCGGCGGAAGTTACAATACAGGGGAGTACAGGGGCGGTTGCGCTTGCGGAAGATCTTTTGGAGTTGAGAGAAGAGAGTAATAATGTATATATGAGAGCAAATAGTGCCTATAATGCGGCAAATAACGCCTATAATCAAGCCAATAATGCATATACACAGGCCAATTCTGCATATACGAAAGCGAATAACGCCTATAATGCGGCGAATAATGCAGCAGCTAAATTGAAGGGAACAGTTGTTGCCATTGGCGGTTTTGCAAATGCAAACGGTAATTACTCGACAGCTTTGGGATATTATGCAAAAGCAAGCGGTAATGATTCAACAGCTTTAGGCAGTTATGCAAGTGCAAATACTATTAATTCGACAGCTTTGGGCAGTTCTGCAAATGCAAGCGGTAATTACTCAACAGCTTTAGGAGATCGTACAAATGCAAATGGATCTTATTCAACAGCTTTGGGATATGCTGCAAAAGCAAACGGTAATTACTCGACAGCTTTGGGCAGTTCTGCAAATGCAAGCGGTATTAATTCAACAGCTTTAGGTTATCTTGCAAGTGCAAATACTATTAATTCGACAGCTCTGGGCAGTTATTCAATTGCAAAAGGTAATTACTCAATAGCAATAGGAGATTCTGCAAATGCAAGCGGTAATTACTCAATAGCAATAGGAAATTTTGCGAGTGCAAGCGGTAATTACTCGACAGCTTTGGGAGACTGTGCAAAAGTTGATACTACAAAATCATATACCATCCAGTTAGGCAATGCATCCAGCTTAAGCGAGCTTTCCTGCAGAGTTGCATTAACCGTAACATCTGACGAAAGAGATAAAACAGATATTACTGGCATAGAAAATGGAGCGGTAGAGTTTCTAAAAAAAGTAACAGCAATCCGGTACAAATTAAACCACAGGGAGCTTTACATAGACGAAGAAAACCTGTCTGATGAAGAGAGGTTAAAAAAAGATAAATTCGGCTTATGCGAGTATGACAGAGAAGCCCACGCAAAAGGTACGAAAAAAGGCAGCCGCATACGTGTGGGTGTATCTGCGCAGGAGACACAGAAAGCGCTGGAAGAGGTGTATGGCAGTGCAAGCTATGCAAACCTTATTAACGACAACCTGTTTGACTTTAGTCCGGATGAAATACCGGAAGGCGTAGAAAACCAGCTTTCGGCAAATTATGAAGGGTTTATTCCGTTTCTGATTAAGGCAGTACAGGAGCTGGCCGCAAGGCTGGAACATGTGGAAATACAAAAGAAAGGCGGTGAGGCAGAATGAGAAAATTTTTAAGCATTGTTATCCCAAGGTATCAGGAAACGGAAAAGGCCATGTTTCCACTTTTGTCCAGCATCAGTACACAGGCAGGCATAGATTTTTCTGATGTTGAGGTTAT
>CAOKHR010000142.1 GCA_948468325.1 uncultured Lachnospiraceae bacterium
CCTGTTTGGCGCGTTCCTGATTTTTGGCAAACACTATGGACAAAACCGCATAGCCCTCCACGCAGGCTTCGTTTCTTACCATATTTCCAATATCGCTTATCTTATTGATAAAAAACGATTCTATGCCAATTACTGACAGCCACGAACCAAGGCTTCCGGCTGCCGTTTCTCCGATAATTCCCTTCAACACTTCCGAATTAACAAATGTCTGCTCAACAATATCCATGGCAATGCTGCCGATTTTACCGATATAACCCTGATCCAGTTCTGTTAAAATCGATGCGGCCGCCCACCTGAGCTGAAAAGGAATCCCCTCGGTATTTGACACGACGTCCTGTAAAAACCGCTTATACTGCGCGTAAATGGCAAGCTTGCTGTCCAACGTAAGCAGATCCAAAACGTCCGTCAGAGCCATATTTGCAATGGACACCGTTTTCGCCGCATACCCCATTGCTTTGGCAAACTGTCCGAAACCGGAAGACGTATCCAGCTGATAGGTCAGCTTTATGCTTCCGTTTTCATTCCGGACAAAATTCCCGCTGCTGTCTTTGGTTTCCGCCAGCGAAACCCACACTTCCATCGCTTCCGAAGAATTGAGAATCCGGGAAGCCTCCGCCGCACCGGAGCAGCGGTTTAACTGCGCAATCAGACTGTTTGCCTTTAACTTTGCCGCACCGGTTACTTTTGACGCCATATCACTGACAAGCTTGATCTGGCTCATAATCTCGATTTTATCTGAAGTTGCATCCATAAAATCATACAGCATGGTTTTATATTTTGAAACACCAGGATAATCCGACTCGGCATAAGTAGTAAAATCCAGCCAGTCGTTGACCTCCCCGTTGAAGATCAGGCCGTCTGCAAATAATACCGCCTGTGCTGCTACTCCCTTTGGCGTGTTTTTTAACCAGTACCGGAAATTATATGCGCAGTAGCGTTCGTCTGTCATCAGATTTAAATATGCACGGCGTTTATCTGTCGTATTGCTTAAATACTTGGTTCCTTCCTTTACGTCTGTAATACCATAGGATTGAAATAAAGACTGAAGCAATTTAAATTTTGTTTCACTGGAATAATTATTGCTCATAATCTCATCAAACTGTGCATACATTTGATCTGAGGTGTATTCGGATACACGGGCTATAATGTCCAAATTGCCTGTGCCGCTTTCTGCTTTCCCTTCCCCGCTCGTTCCATCGTCCGTCATAGACCAGAGACCAGATGACAGATTAATATGCAAAGCTGGCACGCACGCGTCATTGCTATAGCTGACAGTAACACCATTTTTACGGACGTAGCCGTAATAGACTTCCGCGGCACGGTTCGTATCTTCGCCCGACGACCGCAGCCACCAGTAGCAGTTTCCTGCATAATCTGTACTCGTACTTACATATGTTCCCCTTGCATACGCATAATCACTTACCTTTACTCTCCGGCTCACCGAATCTGTACTGTAATCCTCACAAAATCCATAGTTTGGATTCATCACTTCCGAAAGGGAAAGTAGATATACTTTATCTGTTGTATCGTTTCCGCCTTCTGTATTATAATAAGGGTTATCTTCATTTATTACTGTCTGCGATACAATCGCTCCCTGCTCACTGCTGCTGAATGCCGTTCCGTAAAAATCACTGTTCAGCCAGTTCCGGAGCGTACAGGTTTCCCATGTAACAAATGTGTATTCTTCATTATAATCTTTACAGTCCAACCCTTTGTCCGCCACAACAAACATCGTACTACCATTCACATCCAGCACGCGCCATTTAATCCGCTCCCATTTGAAATAATGATAGTCATTCTCACCATTCCATGGGAAAAAATTGCTACCGGAATTGCTATTATTTGCATCGCTCTTTTTCATCCTCCGGTACTTCGTCCCATTCACCCATGCATCCCCATTTGCATCATAGGAAGCTCCGGTAATCGCTGATGTCAGCGCATCTCCTGTGACTTCTGTCTGGGGATAACTGCCAAAGTACACATATCTCCATGCCGTAGTATCCGTTCCGTCATTTTTCTTCGTGCAGTTATGCACCGGATTGGCCGGTGAACTTCCTGCTTTTACGGCATCTACTGCCGTCTCCGCCAGTACGGGCATCCCCTGCGCCATAAACAGCATGACAGCCGCTAAAAGCAACGATACAGCCTTACTTCCTGTTTTTGTCTTCTGTCTTTTGTTTTTCATTTCATTCTCCCTTCCCTATTTGTAACCATTTCATATACACATATAAACTTACCGCATCTCTAAGACCAGTTGTACAGAATACACAATTTCAGCTGCAGGGATTTTTGACGCCGCCGGTACTTAGCCGCCGTACTCTGGCGGCTTACGTACCGCTGCGAGCGTCAATAAGCGCAAGCGCTCCCGGCGGCGAAATTGCGTATTCTGTACAACGGACGCTTAAAAGCACAAATTTTTCAATCTTCAAAACAATCATTGCTTTTTACCCAAAGGCACAATCTTAAGCGTATACCCCAGAGGCGTTAAAATCTTCAACAGACTGTTTTTCTTCGCGAATCGCTGCCATTGTACGAATCAGATCCCTTTCCAGCGCAATCGCATTTTGATCTTCCTGGCTGATCGCCAAATCCTTTTTCAATTCTTTCCATGTAGTCATATTACGCATTCCTTTCCAAAGCTGCAAGTTATTGATTCCATACTATTCTTTTATTCTGTCAATCTCCGTAAGGTTAATTCCGAAAATCGTGAGTATAATTTTCATCTCAATATACCTTACTTTCATCGCTTTATATGCTTCTGAATCCTTCTCCACCAAAAGCATATAACTTTGCAGCCTTGAAAACTCCTCAATATTCCTTTGCATCACTTCTTTTTCAGTCATGTAATCACCATCCTTTTATATGTGCCACTTATTATGATAATTTAATTATGTCAAATATTTAACCGAAATTATTGTAATATGCAGTTTTTTCCGCTACTGTCATATATTTTGTACACTCATAGTTCTGTTCCCTGATCTTATAAATATCATCCATGGCAAAATCAGTAATGATAACAAACTCTGCAATCATAGTTTATCCCCACACAAATCGTTCAAAGTCATACATAGAAGTTCCTTTTCCTGTCTTAACTGCTTATTATTTGTAAAAACATGTCACATCCGCTGACAATAGCCGCAGCAATCTGCAAAGCATCCATAGCCTTAAAATACAATCTGAATATTTTCCTCAAGACATTTTTCAAAAAATTTCTTTACCGGTTCCATGTATAAGACGTTGTTTTCCAGATAATAAATAATGGGCGCAGTATCAACAAATACACGCTTAAATTCTGTCATTATCTCTCAGTCCCCTCACATAATTACCGACATCCTGTCCACGTTTTGTTGCCGACATAACAAACTGATCCAGATTCCTATCGCTTTTTGTTTTCGTTTCAATCATTCCTAAAAGCCCATTCACGCCCTGCATAATCCGAATTACAAAACCTAATTTATCTTCCGGCACTTTTTCCAGCATTTTAATTGCTTCCTGTCTAATTGCTGTCATAAAGGCATACATCTCCTGTTTTCCTTATAACATATTCACTTTATAATCGCATGTTTATGATATATCATTTTCACTGTCCAATTCAATATTGTCTGTCAGTAATGGATAGTAAGACATTCTGCCACAATTAGTTACTTTTTAAAAATATCTTACCGAAAATACTTTTTATCCTTCCCACGCCCGGAAATCTGAATCAATCCTTTTTCCGCCATCTGACGCGTCAATGTATAGGCTCTTGTTCTTTTTATATTTAAAACCTCCTGCAGCTTTTGATCCGAAATTTCCCCGTGCTCTGATAAATAGTCCAGTACCTTCTGCATTTGAGGCGTCAGATTCTGATTCTGCTTTACTTCCTTCACTTCTTTCTGTCTGGCAAAATTCATATTGGGCAATACAATTTTAAACGTATTCGGTGTCACCGTAATTTCTGGCTGCAGAAAACAGTTTTCATACAAAGAAAAAATTCTCCGAATTCCTGTACCATAAGCCTCAATAAAATGCAGCCTGTGAAAAATTTCCGCTAATTTACTGTTTCTGGAAAGTGAAATCCCGTTTCGAATATCCTCGGGCGACAATCCGCCTGTCAATCCGCCTATGGAAATGAATTCCATTTCTTTTTCATTTACATTTATAATAATGCTTCCGCCAAAATTATAATCCCTGTGTATCAATGCATTCAGCAAAGCCTCCCTGACTGCTTCTTTTGGATAATCCCAGTAATCCTCTCTTTCTAACCCATCAATTACAGACCGATTTTGATTGCACAGATTTAAATAAGCATATGTTTCTTCCGCCTGTAAAAAAACAGAGCCTCCAAATTCCCTGCGATCCCTGAACACAGTGTTTTTCTGATCTGCAAAGACGGCAGCTTTTACTGTATATTCACATTGGTCAGAAATCAGATAGCCTAAATTTGTATACAGATCGCTTTCACTATTTGTAATTCCAAGAATATAATATTTATCTTTATGAAATTCGATCTTCTGTCTTGCAAACATCTGCGCCGCATAAGAAAAACTCAATTCCTGATTCACAGAACGCAGTCTTTCAAATACATTTCCATCTGCAATTTTTATCATCTGGCGAATTTGTTCCGGAGATGCCGGAACAGAAGACACTCCTTCTCCTACTTCAATTCGGATAATTTGATTTTCCTCTAACGTATATTTGACAAATATGGTTACATCGGGAAGAATGGCATCCCGTATTCCATTTGTAATCCTCGTATAGGTATCATCTACATTTTTTAACCCAACCGGCTCTCCATCATCTGTAACTCCTATAAAAATAGTTCCGCCTTCCGTATTGGCAAATGCAATGACTTCTTTGTATATATCATCTGCATATTTCTGTTTGAATTCTGTGTTTTCATTTTCATATCGCATAATGTACCTCCTGATTCATTCATTATGCTCTTTATATTCACCATTGTCAAGTGAACAAAGTGAATATTCACATGAACATTCACATAATATCATCTTTTCAGCCGGAGTATGCCTTAATTGACCACCCACAGGGTGTGTCATACGGGATGCCCTTTGGGTATATTTAAAAAACACTATTTTCCAGATAAAAAACAAAATTTGTACCCACCAGGCAAAAACAAATTCCAGAATTTAAAAAAATCCTGCATAAAATCAAACCGGGAGCGATTAAATTATATTGTTCAGAGGCTGTATCCCCATTATTCACAATATAATTTAACCGCTCCCGGCCATATATTCCCAGACATCTCTTCCGGTCAGCCTTACCCATCTGTCCGATTAGAGCAATAATTATTTTTATTTAGCCGGATCATAATCCACCCAGCGCATTTCCATAGGCGCAAGCTCCAGTTTGTCAACCAATTCGCCGTTAATATAAAGATCCGTATTCCTTGCTTCTTTTGAATTGTTGATTACAGCAATCTTTCCGGTCTTTTCAAATACAGCAAGCTCCGTATCCACATCTGTGACATAGAATTTCTTCATCTCTTCTTCCATGCCGGCCGCATAATAAATCGCGCGCATCAAAATACGGCAGTTCTGCGGAGAATACGGCAGTCCGGCAAAATATACGCCATGGCCTTTTCCATAATCATTTACCACAAGCTGGCTGTATTCGCCGTCCATGCTAAGAATCTGATAGTTCTCACCCTGCGCATAAACTCTTGTCATGCCTTCTCCGAAATCAATTTCTCCCTCAATATCTTCCAGAATAAAATGATTTGGATTTAACTCATTGTACTTGTCCGTACTTAAAGAATACATCATCTCACGATCTGCTCCAAGCACATCGCTAAGCTGGAAATAACGTCCTTCAAACTGGTGTGCCGTCGGTTCACCCACACCGATAAATCCGCCGCCGTTATCTACAAACTCACGAATCTTCGTTACGACTTCTGCATCAGTCCAGTTCTCACCGCCGCTGAACGAAGTCTCTGCATCACCAAAATTGATGATAACTTTGATGTCGTCTGAAATTCCGTTTTTAATATCGTCAAAACCGATAAATTCCACATCGAACGGCATGCCGCTTAAGCATTCCAGTACGCCGTTGTAAGAATAAATCTCCCTGTGCCAGATGGAATGATGCACCTGATAAGACATCCATCCGCGAAGCGGTCCCCAGGCACTTAAAACAGCAACTTTAAAAGGCGCCGTATACGCACTTACGCCCTGCATATTTTCATGAATCAGGCGGAATTCTCCCACGACAAATTTAATCGCGTCAATAAATCCATCCCACTGGGCAGCAAGCTTCAAATATCCGCCGTATCCGATTCTGTCTAACGGAGAACGCAGAATGGAACGTCTTATTTTTAACCAGTTCTCTTTCGCTTCTCCAATCGGGTCGCCGCCCTCACAGAATACATCCGGGAAGAAATAAGGCAGAAGTCTTCCTTCCGTATACTTTACACCTTTAATGTCGGAAACCATCCGCATGGTTACGCCGTCTCCTACAGAGCCGACTACCGCATCCAGTCCGATATTGGCAAAATATTTACCGAAAGGTTCTGTTCCG
>CAOKHR010000143.1 GCA_948468325.1 uncultured Lachnospiraceae bacterium
AAAAGTTTTTTTTGCGGGAATTTTTCTTTCGCTGGGCGTACTGATTTATTTTACAACGTTTGTCTGGCTGATTGACATCAATGGCAATTCTCTGATTACAGACGATGCGATACTGAAATTTTTGGAAGAGAAGCATGTTTCTTTTGGCAGCAGGAAAAAAGATATAGACTGCACCGCACTGGAAGAAGCGCTCCGGACGACATATGACGACATCATCTGGGCATCTGTGCGTTTAAGCGGCACAAAAATGACCATTGATATTCAGGAAAACCTCATTACGAAAAAAGAAAGAGACGAAGAGGCGGTAAAACCGGAGGGAGCTTATAATATTGTGGCGGAAAAAGAGGCTCTGGTTACGTCCATCATAACAAGAAACGGGACGCCTATGGTCAAATCAGGCAGCCATGTACAGGCGGGAGATGTATTGGTAAGCAGCCAGCTTGATATTTACAATGACAGCAACGAAATCGTAGATTATGTCTATGTAACGGCGGATGCGGATATTATGGCTTCCACGCAATATACATATCAGGATGCTTTTCCGATGGAGTACAATCAAAAAGTACGGGTTGGCGAAGGAAAAAGCTGTTACAGCTTAAGTCTGTTTTCTTACCAGTTTGATCTGCCTTCTGCTGTTCAGAAAAAGGAGCCTTATTTGTCTTATACAGAGAGCAGACAGGTTGCCATTGCAAAGGATTATTATATTCCTGTTATTCTGGAAAAAACAACTTATTATGACTGTGATTATAAGAAAGTAACTCTTTCCAAATCCGATGCCGAAAAAAAGGCAGAAGAAAATATTTCACAGTTTTTAAAAAAATTGGAAGAAAAGGGTATTCAAATTACGGATAAAAATGTTATGATAGAATTCGAAGATAATGAGTGTCATGTATCTGCCGTTATTACTGCAATTGAGAAAGTCGGCAGATATGAGCCAGCCGAAGTAAAAGAAATATCTGCAGAGGAAAGGCCAATGGAAGATGAGTCTGACTGAACTGAATTTAAATATTCCGCCGGAGCATTTGGCAAATGTGTTCGGTTTGTTTGATGTTTATATGAAAAAAATTGAAAAGGCATTTCATGTGACGGTTGTTGTCCGCAATGAAACTGTCAGGCTGCTTGGAAGCAGCGGTGCGATTAAAAATGCTGCAAATGTATTTGAACAGTTGTTAGAGCTTTCAGAACGAGGAAATACGATTACAGAACAGGCTGTCAATTATGCAATTTCTCTTGCAATAGAAAATATGCCGGTTTCTGTTGCAGACATAGACCAGGAGTATATCTGCCATACGGTACAGGGAAAACCGGTAAGCCCCAAAACATTAGGGCAGAAAAATTATGTATCCGCTATCCGCAATAAGATGATTGTTTTTGGATACGGGCCTGCCGGAACAGGCAAGACATATCTGGCAATTGCCATGGCAGTTACGGCATTTAAAAATGAAAGCGTAAGCAGAATTATTCTGACGCGTCCTGCAATTGAAGCGGGAGAGAAACTTGGATTTCTGCCCGGAGATCTGCAAAGTAAAATAGATCCTTATCTAAGGCCTTTATATGACGCGTTATATCAGATTATGGGAGCAGAGAGTTTTGTGCGCAATACGGAAAAAGGGCTGATTGAAGTGGCTCCGCTTGCTTACATGCGGGGGCGGACACTGGATAATGCATTTATTATTTTAGATGAAGCGCAGAATACCACGCCTGCGCAGATGAAAATGTTTCTTACACGTATCGGTTTTGGCTCTAAAGTAGTGATTACCGGCGATGCTACGCAAAAAGATCTGCCGCCCGGTACGAAATCAGGCCTGGATGTTGCCCTGAAAGTGCTGCGTAAAGTAGAGGATATAGGAATGTGTGAGCTGACCAGCAGCGATGTCGTCCGTCATCCTCTGGTGCAGAAAATAGTACAGGCCTATGAAGAATATGAATTGCGTCAGGAAAAAAAGAAACAGAGACAGGTGTATAGAAGATAATGAAACAGAAAATGCCCTGGAAACGGCTGCGGCATTATTTTGAAATTGTACTTATGACTGTATTGGTATCCGCTTTTTTTGCTTACCAGAGCGGTTTTATGATTGATCAGGCATTGGCTTATCTGGTTTTGGATGCGATATTCCTTGCAGTTTTGCTTTATACATTAGAAAGCAGCCGCATACATCAGAAAATTGGAACAAGCGCTTCCAATCATTATGGAAAGATTGCTTTTTGTTATGGAGTTTTATGCATAATAACTGTCTGTTTTTATTTTTTTCCGACATTTACCGTTCCGGCAGCAGCATTTGCGCTTTTTTTGGGTTTAATTGCAAACGAGGAAATTGCAATCGAAGTCAGCATTTTCTTATGTGTGCTTTTGGGTACGACTTCAGGCAGAGATTTCTATGAGCTTGCATCCGACTGCGTTTTAATTTTTATCGGTGCGCAGATGGCCCGCACGATGCATGAGAAAAAACACCGCATTTGGGGATGTTTGATTTTGTTTTCTTCCTCTGTGTGTATTCCGGCGATGTTTTATTATCTGGCCTATGCCAAAAGCCATATAAAGATTATGATCTGGAACGCAGAATTTATGGTGCTTGCAGTTCTCTTATATTATATACTGGCCAATAAACTGTATGATAAAAAAGATCACGAAGAACTGGATGCCTGCGAGGAGATTATCAAAGAGGATTATCCTCTTGTAAAAGATATAAAAAACTATTCAAAAGCGGAGTATGTACATGCAATCAAAGTAGCCACCATTGCAGGAAGATGTGCGGCTGAGATCGGTGCAAATGAAATTATTGCAGCCGTATCCGGATTTTATTACCGTCTCGGAGTTTTAGAGGGGGAACCGTTTGTGGAAAACGCAGTCCGTCTGGCAAAAGAAAACTGCTTTCCGGAGGCTGTTATTCAGATTTTGTCTGAATATAATGGTGAATTAAGGTTGCCCTCTTCCAAAGAGTCTGCTATAGTACATATGGTAGATACCTGTGTGAAAAAGATTGAAATGTTAAGTTTACAGAATCTTTCTTCTTCCTGGAATCAGGATATGGTAATCTATCAGACTTTAAATGAAGTCTCTGCCACCGGTATTTACGATGAATCAGGTGTCAGTATGAATCAGTTTTTAAAAATCAGGGAATTGTTAGTGCGTGAGGAGATTGGATATGACAATAACAATTGAAGAAGAGGAGAAGCCGCTGTTTGATTTCGATTACGCCGGTCTGGCCAGAGAGGTGATTATATTTACTTTAAACCACGAGGGTTTTCCTTATGAAGCTGAAGTAAATGTAATTCTGACAGACGATATTTCAATCCGGGAGATAAACCTGGAATACAGAGATATTGACAAATCTACCGATGTACTGTCGTTTCCGATGTTAAATCTTGACTCTGCCGGAGATTTTACCAGTATTAAGGAATATCTGGAAGATAATTTCAATCCGGATACAGGAGAAGTAATGCTTGGCGATATTATTATATCCGTTCCAAAAGTAACGGAACAGGCTGCTGCTTATGGGCATACCGTGAAGCGGGAGTTTGCATTTTTAATTGTACATAGTGTCTTTCATCTTTTGGGATATGATCATATGACACCAAAAGACGCGGCATTTATGGAAAATAAACAAGAAACAATCCTGAAGGAAATGAATATCCTAAGGTAATATTGCCAAATGGCACAAAGGTATCCTTTGGGAAAACTAGGAGGGTAAATGATGAAACACATGAAAAAAGCAGTTCTTTTTGCAGCCGTCTGCTGTATGGCATTTTCAGGATGCGGAAAAACAGAAGAAGAAGTCCCTGAAACACCGACAGAGACTGTTGATCTCGTTGAAACAGAACAGCCGTCTGAAACAGAAATTCCGACAGAAACAGAACCGGAAGTTGTTTCTCCGGCCAACAGAAATCCGCTGACAGGAGAGGCAATGGATGAGGCACTGGTTGCACAGCGTCCGGTATCCTGTATGATCGGAAACACCACGGATGCAATGCCGCAGTATGGAATTTCCAATGCAGATGTTATTGTGGAGGCTCCGGCAGAAGGCGGTCTGACAAGACTGATGACCATTTATCAGGATTACGCAGAATTGCCGACAATTATGTCTGTTCGAAGCTGCAGGCACTACTATGCATATCTGTCCAATGAGTTTGAGGCAATTTATGTGCATTACGGACAGGCTATTTATGCAACTGAAATGTTAAAAAGATTTGATGATTTAAACGGTCTGGACGGAGATCTTGAAAACGTTACGTTTTTCCGGGACAAGTCCAGAAAATCACCGCATAACGCATACATCAACGGCGAAAGTATAATCGCAGGAATTGAGAAGCGGGAATACCGTACCGGGCATGCAGATACTTATAACAATACATTCCGCTTTGCAGATGCAGACAGAGAACTTGAAAACGGAGAAGCAGCGGCCGTTGTAGAACCGGGATACCAGGTAAACAAACCATGGTTCGTTTACAATGAATCTACCGGATTATATGAAAGGTACCAGTACAAAGCGCCTCACAAAGACGGAGGAACAGGAGACCAGCTTGCATTTAAAAACATAATCATCAGAGTATGTGATTATCAGGTTGAGCCGGACGGAAAATATCTGGATGTTAAAACTGCTTCTTACGGAGCTGCCGGAAAATATATTTCAAACGGCAAAGCAATTGATATTGCATGGGTGAAACCGGTAGAAGACGGCGTTTGTACTTATTATGATGCCAACGGCAATGAAATTGAACTGAATCCTGGAAAGACATGTATCTGCATTGTGTTAAAGGATGCGGAAGATAAAATCGGTGTATATGCAACCGAAGCGGATTTTGAAGCTGCCAGGAATTAATGAAACATTGTAAAAGATAATACAATGCGGATAATGCAGGGGAGTATGCCTGGCACTATCCGCATTATCTTTGGCGGAGGAGGAAATATGCAGTATCTGGTTAACAGCCGGGAAATGAAGCAGTGCGATAAGAATACGACGGAGTACTATGGTGTATCCTCTATGGTGCTGATGGAACGGGCGGCGCTGGCTGTTTTTTCTGAAATACAAAAACGGTTTTCAAAAGAGGATGGAAAAGTACTGGTTTTATGCGGCACCGGCAATAATGGCGGCGATGGAATTGCCGTTGCAAGACTTTTGCATCTGGCAGGATGGCAGGTGGAAATGCTGCTTCCCATGAAAGGGAAGAAAATGACGCCTGAAACAGAAAGGCAGTACGATACGGCAGGGAAATATTATGTGCCGGAAACGGACCATATACAGGAACACTCATATGCTGTGGTTGTGGACGCGCTTTTTGGGATTGGATTATCGCGCGGAATTGAAGGAAATCCGGGCAGGATACTGGAAGCAATTAATAAAATGCCTGCGTTTCGCATTGCTGTTGATATTGCTTCCGGTGTTCTGGCAGATACGGGAGCCGTCCCCGGGGCTGCTTTTTGTGCAGATTTAACGGTAACATTCGGGTTTGCCAAAATCGGCCAGTTTTTGTATCCGGGAGCGGAATATACGGGCGAGCTTATCACAGCGGATATTGGAATTGACAAAAACGGATTTCAGAGACAAAACCCATCCGGAAAATACTTAAACAGAGAAGATTTGTCCACACTGCTTCCGAAACGGAGGGCATATTCCAATAAGGGAAGTTACGGAAAAACACTGATTATCGCCGGATCTTCTGATATGGCCGGAGCCGCTTATTTTGCGGCAAAAGCGGCATATTACAGCGGATGCGGGCTGGTGCGGATTTTTACGGCAAAAGAAAACAGGGAAATTCTCTTGACGAAGCTTCCGGAAGCGATTATAACTACATATGAGGCAGAGCAGATTCCGATGTCAAAGCTGAAAGAGAGTATGGAATGGGCAGATGCTGTTTTAATCGGGCCGGGTCTTTCCAGAAGCCCTGCGGCACAGATGCTTGTAGAAAGCGTCCTTTCCTGTGAATCGAAAAAAATTGTTTTTGATGCCGACGCACTGAACATAATTTCAAAAGATACAAAAGTTCTTAAAAATACATGCGGTGAACGGGTGATTACGCCGCATCTCGGAGAAATGAGCCGTCTCACAGGTAAAAATATAAAAAGTATTCAGGAAAATCTTCTGCAGGCTGCTTTGGATTTTGCAAAGGAGTATCATGTTTTTTGTGTTTTAAAAGATGCAAGAACCGTAATCGGAATGCCGGACGGAGAATTTTTTGTCAATACGACCGGAAATCACGGGATGGCAACCGGCGGAAGCGGTGATGTTCTCTCCGGTTTTATTACAGGATTTCTGGCGCAGGGATTATCTTGTGAGAAAGCCCTGCCGGCAGCCGTTTATCTGCATGGCATGGCGGGTGACCTGGCGGCAGAAGCGCACGGGGCATACAGCATGGTGGCTTCGGATTTGCTGGAAATGATTCCGGAAGCAGTCAAATCATCAGGAAAGGAATGATTCGTTTACATGCATACAGGATATAATAGAATATATGCCAAAATCAATCTGGATGCCGTTT
>CAOKHR010000144.1 GCA_948468325.1 uncultured Lachnospiraceae bacterium
CGATGAAAACGGATATTCCGGTTTAAGCCGTACGGCGCATTATTTTATCGGCGGCCTGTTAAAGCATATCGCTTCTCTGTGCGCATTTACGAATCCGTCCACGAATTCCTTTAAACGGCTTGTTCCGGGATATGAAGCGCCGGTTACCATCGGTTATGCAACTTCCAACCGCAGCGCAGTCATAAGAATTCCGGCTTATGCCAAAACACCTGAAACAAAGCGGTTTGAACTTAGAAATCCGGACGCGACAGCCAATCCTTATTATGCTTATGCCGCAATTTTAATGGCAGGACTTGACGGTATTGAAAATCAGACTGACCCGGCGGCAAATGGCTGGGGGCCTTATGATTTTAATCTTTATACTTTGTCAGAAGAAGAGCAGAAGAAAATCAAAGGACTGCCGAAATCTCTGGGAGAAGCGCTGGATGCACTGGAAGCAGATCATGCATATCTGACAAAAGGCGGCGTGTTCCCCGAGCGTTTGATTGAGGTATGGCTAAAGCGTAAGAGAGAAGAGCTTGGGAAGCTGGAACAGATTCCAAATCCGGCTGAATTTAAGATGTATTTTGATCTGTAAAACAGAGGAAACAATGGGAAAAAGAGTTGTAATTACAAAACAGAACATCAAAGGCATTAAATATCTGGTTACAGCATTGTTTGAGGATCACCGGATGATGGAAGTGTCCTGTGATGATGCCGGAGAAAATGCACTTCTTGGAAATATTTATATCGGAAAAATTAAAGGGATTGCAGAAAAAATCGGAGCTGCTTTTGTCGAAATTGCTCCCGGGCAGATGAGTTATCTGCCACTGGGAGATGTAAGGGACCCTCTGATGGTAAAACAATGCCGTCAGGGAAAATTAACGGCAGAAGATGAAATTGTAGTTCAGGTTACAAAAGAGGCGGTAAAAACAAAAGATCCTGCCGTATCGACCAATATCAGTTTGAAAGGGAATGCATTTGTCCTGACGTCAGAAAACAAAAGGTTCGGCATTTCAAAGAAGCTGCCGGATGAAAAGAGAGAGTATTTCCGGACATTGTTTGCCGGAAAAACAATTGGGAAAAACGACTGTGAATTCGGTCTGATTGTGCGCACAAATGCAGTGAATTATTCGAAAGAGCAGCTTTTTAGAGAATTTGAAGATCTTTCCGGTAAGTTTCAGAGGCTAAAAGAAACTTACCGGCACCGTACATGTTACAGCTGCTTGCATTATGCGCCTCCGGGCTATGTAACAAGCGTCAGAGATTACCTTTCCATGCATTTAGAAAAGATTGTGACAGATGATGCAGACGTTTACGACATTTTGCACATGTCTTTTTTGGAAGAAGATATTGTAAAAGACAAAAAATTGATTTACTATGATGATCCCGCACTTTCTCTGTCTGCCCTTTATGGGTTAATGTCTAAGTTAGAAGAAGCTTTTCATGAGTGTGTCTGGTTAAAATCAGGAGCTTATCTTGTGATTTCTCCGACAGAAGCTTTAACGGTAATTGATGTGAACAGCGGGAAATGTACAAAAGGAAGCGCAGAGGATTTTTATTTAAAGGTAAATGAAGAAGCTGCAGAAGAAATTGCAAGACAGCTTAGGCTGCGTAATATTTCGGGTATCTGTATTGTGGATTTTATCAATCTGGATACAAAAGAAGCGGAAGAAAAACTGATTCGTACACTCAGGCGTTATCTGGCAGAAGATACCATTCCTGCTGTATTTGTAGATTTTACAAAACTGGGGCTGGCGGAAATCACCAGAAAGAAAGTAAAAAAGCCTTTGTGGGAACAAATTACAGGCAAAATTTAATGATCAGGGAGGAAAATATGAAGCAGAATTTGAAAAAAATTTTTACGGTATTTCTTAGTCTGAGCATGGTTTTCAGCATAATGCAGTTTTCAGGAGTATCCGTAAAAGCAGAGGCAGCCGACGGGCAGATTGATACATCGGAAGAAGGCTGGGAGACAGTGAGGTATTATACAAATGAAGATACGCAAATCACTTCTGCCCAGACTAAAAACGAGAGGATTGCAGATTTTTTTGCCGGTACACAGAGTATGGTATGGTCTGCAGATTTTAAAACAGGCGGATCGGGACTGCAGGGTATTTTGACGTTAAATACAAGCAGTCAGTATTACAACCTCTATATTCAGTCAGGAAAGATTAAATTTGAATTAAGAGGCGGCCTGAAAGTGGAACAGACGACGGGCACGAATTATGCGGACGGAAACTGGCATACGGTTACACTGGAGATGACCAGAAATAAAAATACAGTGCTTTCTGTAGACGGGACAGAAGTCGGAAAAGCAGACAGTACAGCCTGTATTTCAGATTTGACATGGACGCCGGAACAGTTTACAATCGGCGGTGTTACAGGTTACGGAAGCGAAGATCAGACAAGAGGATGGGCTTTTTCCGGCAGCATGAGAAATATCGTACTGAAAAAGAAAATTGCCACACCGCTTCCGGATACACTATTTTCTACTGCAAATCCGAAAGACGGGCTTATCCAAACAGGCGTAAGAGGAGCGTTATCTGAAGGAAGCATAAACCTTACTTACCGGTTAAAAGAAGCTGTAAGCAGTAAAGTGACGCTTCTTACAATTGGAAATTCCACGGAAATTTATATTGACGGCGCATCCGGCAAAACCGGATTTTCAGCCGGTAATGAAAAACTGGAAGTGAACGTAAATAACACGGCATTGAATACAGTGAAGTGGCACAATGTAGCAGTTACGCTGTCTGCAGGCACACTGACGGTTTATGTTGACGGGGAACCTGCGGGAAGCACAGATTTTGCCGGAACAATTGATGCGTCGTCAATTCTTTGCGGCGCAGATGCTTATTATTCAGAAATAACATTATATGAAAAAGCACTTTCAGAAGAAGATATTGAAACGGTACATGAAGCAACTTTGTCCAGTCTCTATCCGGACGGAACGGAAAAGATGGACGGATACAAAAAAAGCGATAACCGTGAGATTTACAATTCCGGATTCGGCGGTTCCACCGCTTACCGTATTCCGGCGATTGTGACATCGAAAAAAACAGGAACAGTCATTGCATCCATAGATAAAAGATGGAACAGTTCCGCTGATATTGGTGTAATTGACAGTGTAATCCGCAGAAGCGAGGACAACGGGAAAACATGGGGAGACGTCATTCCCGTGATAGCGCTTTCCGGCAGTTACGCTTATTCGGTAGACCCGGCGCTTTTGGTTGACAATGACGAAAACAGTCCTCATTATGGAAGAATTTATATTCTGGCAGATATGTGGAGTCAGGGCACAGGTTTTTGGAGTGCAGATACGGGCACGGGATATGTCGAAGTGAACGGAAAGAAATATTTAAAGCTGACAGATGAAGCCGGCAGTGAATATACGGTGCGTGAAAACGGTATTGTATACAATGCTCAGAATGAGGTTACGGAATACAGAGTGGAAACGGAAGCAGAAGCTCCCTATACAAATCAGGGCGAGCTTTACAAAAACGGAAAGCGGGCAGGCAATATTTATAAGAACAGTGAGCTTACTTTTGTAAATACCTGCTATCTCTGGATGACTTACAGTGATGACGACGGACTTACCTGGTCGCGGCCAAAAGACATTACGCCTGAGGTAAAAAGCGAATGGATGAAATTCTGCGGAACAGGTCCGGGTATGGGAATTCAGACCCGAAGCGGCAGACTGATTTTCCCGACATACTGCACGAATGCAGAAAGTATCCAGTCTTCCTTTAATGTCTACAGTGATGACAACGGCAAGACCTGGCATCAGGGCGGATCTCCAAACAACGGCGGTGACATGGAAACAGCTGCCGGCCATTTAACAGAAAGCTGTATTGTTGAGCTTGATAACGGTCATTTGATGCAGTTTATGCGAAGCTACAACGGACAGGTAACGGTATCAGTAAGTGAAGATGAAGGTATAAACTGGAGCACTCCGACACGTCAGGCAGGCATCAAAGATCCTTACTGCCAGATGTCAGCAGTTCATTATCCGGGAAAACTTCTTGATCCCGCAGATGGGCAGGAAAAAGAGGCGATTATATTCTCGAATCCGGGACCTGACCAGAACAAATATTCACCAAACGGAAGAGAGTACGGTTCTGTGCGTATTGCATTTGTAAATGAAGACGATACATTAAACTGGGCTTACCGTAAACTGATTGAGGAGAAAAGATATATTTATTCTTCTCTTACTGTTATGAACAACGGGGATATTGGACTGATTTATGAGCACGAAAGCTATGCAATGATCGGCGCAGCATTTACGTCCTTTAGTCCGCAGTACATTATGGATACCAATCCTTATGAAAATACGCCTGCACCTGTAAATCTGACGGCAAAATGTCTGGATAAAAACGGAGCAGAGACAGATGAGCTTAACGTCGGCGGCAAAATAGAAGTTGAAGTGCAGTTTTCGCAAAATGTATTTGCTGCAGGAAATGTTACTTTGGATATAAAAACAGGCAATAAAGTCAAAGAAGCTCTGCTGGTCGGAAATACGGCTGCAGATACGCTGAAATTTGTTTACGAAATCGAAAGCGGCGATGCAGGAACCGTTGTTGCAACAGCAGATGTTCATATCAAAGAAGGAGGAGCTGCCGAGACGGTTTATAACGTAAGTCTGACAGATAAACCGATTGTAACAAAAGACAGGACAGTCGGAACCATATTTGAAGAGAGTGCAGGGAGCGGCAGATTTACGCTGCTTCCGACAGACGGCATGTCAGCATCTGCAGGAACGGCACACAGTTCAAATCCTGCTTCAAATGTCATTGACGGAAATGATGACACATGCTGGCATTCCAAATATGATGACGATAATGCCAGCAATGGCGGACGGCCCAAACACTGGGTTACGATTTCCCTTGGAAAAGAGTATCTGGTGAGCGGACTGCAGTATTTGCCGCGCCAGGATTCTTTAAACGGATGCGTTACAAAATATCAGATTGAAATCAGTTCTGACGGTACAAACTTTACTCCGGTTGCACAGGGAAGCTGGAGCAGAAATAAAGATAGAAAAACAGCATATTTAGACGGTGCGGTAAAAACCTCTTATGTCAGATTCCGTGTATTGGAAACAGGGGACGACTGGGCAACTGCTGCAGGGCTTGGGATTATCGGAGCGGCAGATTTGAATGCTGCTACAGATAAAACAGAAATTTTAAAAGTTTTATGCAGGACAGATGCCTATGGAGAAAGCCTGAATTTGGCGGGCGATACAAAAGCATTGCAGGAAGCCGTAAAAAATGCAAGAAAAATTGCCGGAAATGCAGATGCTTCAGCGGCGGAAATTACTGCGGCGGCACAGAATGTAGAGGATGCGTTTTCCGTAATTTTAGGTTATGCAAAAGAGAATTTAAAAGCAGCCATTGCAAAGGGAAATGCAAAATCAGAAGCAAACTACAATCTGACAACATGGCTTGTTTATAAAAATGCGCTGGATGCCGCAAAGCAAATCACAGAAGATGCAGCAGACGAAGAAGCGCTGGAAGCATATATCAATCTGCTTACAGCAGAAAATAATCTTGCATTTTCTGCGGAGGGAGATAAAAATGCGGAAATTCTGGAAGAATTAAAAAATCAGGCAAATTTGGTGATTGAGCAGGCAGATGCCCGGTTTAAGGCAGAAAATTATACAGAAGCATCCTGGGCCGAATATGAAAAGGCATACAACAGACTGAAAAATGCACTGGATAATCCGACAAGTGCAGCAGTATTGAAACAGTATATGGCAATGTTAGAAGAGGCAAAGGATATTCTGGTTGAAAAACCGAATTCGGGAACAGGCGAAGATCCTGATAAGAAGCCGGATACAGGAACAGGGGACGGATCGGGTTCAGAAACGAATCCGGAAGTAAAACCAGATCCTGATAAGAAGCCGGAGTCACCGCTCACATCAGATAAAGTATATACAGTAGATAAACTGAAATACAAAGTGACAAATCCGGAGAAGAAGACAGTTTCTCTGGTTGGAACAACGAATAAGAAAATGACATCCCTTAACGTGAAAAAGGCGGTGCAGATTGAGGGGATCAGCTGTACTGTTACGGAAATCGGTGCAAACGCATTCAAGGGCTGTAAGAAGCTGAAAAAAGTAACGATCGAAAAGAATCTTACAAAGATTGGAAAACAGGCTTTTTCGGGATGCAGCAGGCTGAATAAAATTACATTTAAGGGTAAGCTGTTAACGGAAGTCGGCAAAAATGCTTTCAAAGGAATTTCCAAAAAAGCAGTTATAAAAGTGCCGAAAGCGCAGAAGAAGAAATACAAAAAGCTGCTTTCCAAAAAGGGACAGCCAAAAACCGTAAAAATTCAATAAACCATGAAAAGGAGGAGCTGTATATTTTCGGCTCTTTCTTTTTTTGGTGTAACAGTGCAGCCTTCCGGCTTCACTGTTACTTTTTGGTATCCGCAAGTCTACGACAGTGTAAAATTTTACTCGGTTTTTTGATTACAGCTATTTTTTCAAAATTATA
>CAOKHR010000145.1 GCA_948468325.1 uncultured Lachnospiraceae bacterium
GTAAGCAGTTTTTTTACCATCTGGTTCATCTTGTCTGCTTCATCCATAATCACTTCACAATAGAAGTTTCTGCTCTCCTCGTCTTCATTGATACACTCCTGTAGCCCCTCCGCATATCCCTGAATCAGCGCAAGCGGCGTCTTTAGCTCATGAGATACATTTGACAAAAATTCTTTGCGCATCTCATCAATCTGCGTCTTTTTCTCAATATCAATCTGCAGCTCATTGTTTGCGCTTTTCAGTTCGGAAATTGTCCTTTCTAATATACGTGAAAGCTGATTCATATGCTCGCCAAGCTGGTCAATCTCGTTTTCACCTTTGTTCTGATATTTTGCATCGAAATCCAGCTGCATCATCCTGCTGGAAATATCTGTAAGCTCCAAAATGGGCTTTGCAATTTTCCTGGAAGCAAAAATGCTGACAATTGCGCTCACGATAACTGCAAGTATTCCGCTGTACGCCAGAAAGCGTGTTGAAATGCCGGCGCTTTCCCGAATACTTTCTAAAGCTGTACGCATCAAAATCAGATTTCCGTCTGATAAAGTTCCCCACAAAACCAGGTATTCGCCATTCATTCTGGAATCCACCTGCCGTCTTAACACGTATCGGTTTGTCTCTTTGAGAATTTCGGAATCACCTTCCTCATAATTTCCAAAGAGCACATCCATAAACTGTCTTTTGATTGCCTGCGTATCATTTACGGATGTACGGACAATGGAACCGTCCGCACTGATAATCAGAATAGAAATATTGCCGTCAGAGCATATTCTTTCAAATTCCACATCAAAGCGGGCGTTTTCCATCGTCCCCTGACGGCTCTCGTTATTTATTGTGGCAAAACCGTCCAGCATAACGTTTTGCTTATTATACGTATAATAATACTCTAAAAATGTCGTATTTAAAAACCAGCACAAAAGAACTGTGCCGGCTACAAGGCTGAGTATTGTACCCATATACTGCAGGGTAAGGGAACGCTTCATCATTTCGTCACCTCGAATTTATACCCCATTCCCCAGATCGTTTTAATATATTCTCCGCATTTCCCAAGCTTATTCCGAAGCTTCTTTACATGCGTATCAATTGTCCGGGCATCTCCGAAATAATCATAATTCCAGACATGATTTAAAATTTTCTCTCTGGAAAGCGCAATTCCCTGATTTTCAATAAAATATGCCAGTAATTCAAACTCCTTGTAGCTTAGTTCCACTCTCTCACCGTCTACCGTTACAAGATGGGCAGCCCGGTCCATAACGATTTTACCGGCCTCCACCGCCTCTTCTTCTGTTACTCTGTTGTTCAGCCGCCGCAAAATAGCCTCTATGCGGGCAACCAGAATTTTAGGGCTGAAAGGTTTTGAAATGTATTCATCCACGCCAAGCTCAAAGCCCTGCAGCTCATCGTTTTCCTCTCCTTTTGCCGTAAGCATGATAATCGGCACCTTAGAAGTCTCCCGAATCTCACGGCAGACATCCCAGCCGTTGATTTTTGGCATCATAACATCTAAAATAATCAGGGCAATGTCTTTATCACGGTAAAAAATATCGAGCGCCTCTTCCCCGTCTCCGGCTTCCAGTACATCAAAATTGTCACGAATCAAAAAATCCCTGACCAGTTTACGCATTCTTACTTCATCGTCCACTACCAGTATTTTAACTTTTTCCATATCGACAACCTCGTTTCCCGTTTTTTATAATTTATCATATGAATATGAAAAAAATATGAATTTTCAGTCACATTCTATGGGGCTGTCTCTTCCGCCGCCTCTTGAGGGTGATTTAACATCTGCTCCCGTTCCTTTAATTTTGCTTCCCGCTCATTCAGCTGCGTTTCCCAGTTCTCATATTTCTCAATTAATGCATTTTCATAATTTATGATATTAATATTTCCGCTCGTAGCCGTCACCGCGAACATGCCGATTACAATCAAAAGCAGTATCACGCTAATCGATATACTTGCCTTAAACCAGGGTTTGTAATCTATATTTTTTACTTTTGTTTTGTGCACTACTTTTGTCTTTGTTTTCGTCTGTACCGGCTGTCTTTTCGGTTCTGACGTCCTATTTGTGTTCTGCCTGTAAGAAGCTACCGGAATCGGCGGAATATCCCTGTTGCTGATGGAGGGGGCAGCCATTAAAAATTCCTGAAGCTCATGCAGATATACATACCCGACCGGAGTTTCAAAAAGCCCCTGCGAAACCATCTGGCAGTATACTTCAAAAACCATCTGGGGATTTCTCATATCCGCACTGTTTCGGATATAGCGTATCCCTTCTCCTTCTTTTACCGCTTTTTCCATCATTTTTTCATCTGAGAATGCAAATCCTCCCGCTTCATAAGGTGTTCTAACCATACTCTCCTCCTGCGGTGTACCTTATTTCATGTTATCATTATAGTAAAACAACAATTGAAAATCAATCCCCGGCCGCCTATTTCTGATGCAGGCGCTCCAGCTGCTCGGAACGTTTCATGATTTTCTGTGCATATTCTGTATAGTCTCCCTGCTCTCCCCGCTTCAATGCATTTCTGCTGCCGTTATACAGCATAAGCACGGTTCCCATATCTCCATATTCCAAAAACAGTTCCGACAAATAGTCTGCTGCCAGTAAAATATTGCTTCTTGCATCAAAAATATCCGTCACGCCAAGCCGGTTCATACGCTTTTGGTGATAAGTTACGTTAATCTGCATCAGGCCTTTGCAGTTTCCGTTTTGTGCTTTCGGATTTCCGGACGATTCTGATTCCATAATCGCCTCCAAAAGTTCCGGACAGATTGCGTATTGTCCGCCAATTTCTTCACAGTATGCCACACACTCCGGTGAAATAAAGGTGTCTGCATTTTCTGCCTGCAGTTTCAGCTGCACCATAAAACAAACTGTCAAAACCGAAACTGCAAAAAGCGCCCATTTGATTCTTTTCTTATTCTGCATATTTTTCCTCCCAGAATTATTTCATCATACTATAAGATATGCAACAAACTTTCGATTATATAATTCTATGAGGAAATTTTATTTTTATACCAAATTTTTGAAATTATGCAGTATATATTCCTGTTTTTAGAGCAGTTCCAGAATGTCTTCCCTGCTTAAACTGCCGATCTGCCCCGTATCTCCCCTTATTACCTGCTCGGCGAGATGTTTTTTTGTCTCCTGAAGCTTTTGTATCTTTTCTTCAACTGTATTTTTGGCAATCAGCTTATAGACTGTCACTTTTTTTGTCTGCCCGATTCTGTGCACCCGGTCTGTCGCCTGATTCTGCACTGCCAGATTCCACCACGGATCGTAATGGATGACAACGTCTGCCCCCGTGAGATTTAATCCGACGCCTCCCGCTTTTAAAGAAATCAGAAAAACAGGAATGTCCCCTTCATTAAATTCTTTTACCATCTGTATCCGCTTTTCTTTCGAAGTGCTTCCCGTTATCACATAGTAGGGAATGCCGCGCGTATCAAGCTCCCTCTGCAGAATTTCAAGCATTGACTTAAACTGGGAAAATACCAGCATTCTGTGTCCTCCGTCCATCGCGCTTTCTATCAGCTCAAGACATGCTTCAAGTTTGGCAGCTTCTCCGTTATAATTTTCAAAGCACAGCGACGGATCGCAGCAGATCTGCCGCAGTCTTGTCAATTCTGCAAGAATCTGTATCTTATTTTTATTAAAATCCGTCTCACTCTGTCCGGCAATGCTTTCTTTCATGTGCAGCACCTGTCCGTCGTAAAGCTTTTGCTGTATACTCTCAAACTTCACATAGCGGCATTCTTCAAGCTTTTCAGGCAGATCTTTTAACACATCTTCCTTTACACGGCGCAGAATAAAGGGGCCCGTCATTTTCTGCAGGCGCTTCATTGCCGCATCATCGCCGTTTTTTACAATGGGATTTTCAATCTCTTTTTTAAATGTGTCATAACCGTATAAAAAACCGGGCATCAGATAATCAAATATACTCCAGAGCTCACTTAAGCGGTTTTCCACCGGTGTTCCCGTAAGCGCGTAGCGCACCTGGCTTTTGATTACTTTCACCGCCTTTGCCGCAGCCGTTGTGTGATTTTTAATATACTGTGCCTCGTCGATAATTTCATACAAAAATTCCTTGTCTTCATATAAAAGAATATCTCTTTTTAAAAGGTCATATGAGGTAATCAGCACATCGGCATTCTGATAATTTTCTATTTTCACTTCCCGCTCTTTTTGTGTTCCCGCAACAATTGAAACAGAAAGCTCTGGCGCAAAACGGCAGAACTCTTCTCCCCAGTTAAAAATCAAAGACGCCGGCGCCGCAACAAGAGACGTTCCTTTTTTCCCCTCCTGCTTTGCAGCAAGCAGCACGGCAATTACCTGCAGTGTTTTGCCAAGTCCCATATCGTCTGCCAGAATGCCTCCGAACTTCCACGCTTCCAGTGTGCGCAGCCATTTATAACCGTTTTTCTGATATTTCCGCATAATTTTAGAAAGACTTTCCGGCTCTTCAAAATCTGCCTCTCTGACTGTTTTAAATCCTTTTACAATTTCTCTGAAATGACTGTCTCTGTTGCTGTAAATACTGTCATTTTCTTCCAGCATCTTATCTAAATAAAGCGTACGGTAAACAGGAAGATGCATTTTTCCTGTCACAAATTCTTTTGGCCTGATATGCGCCGCATCCATCAGTTCCGCCAGCGCCTCAATCGAAGCTTCGTTTAAATTGACAAAAGAACCGTCCTTCATCCGGTAATATTTCTTTTTTGCACGGTAGCTTTTTAAAATTTCAAGCAGTTCCGCATGCGGGACGTCCTCTGTGGAAATATCCAGATTCAAAAGCCCCGAAGATACAGAAACGCCTACAGACACCCGTACAGACTTTACGGCATGATACTTAAGAAAACTTTTGGTACACCGCACCTCTCCCAGTTCCATCAGCTTTTCTGTTCCGTTTTCCATGATCTCATAAATAAGCTCTTCATCATTTCCACAGTGCAGCTCTTCCTTTTCCTGATCAAATTCAGGAATCATCTGCATCACCTGATACAATACCTCTTCCTCTTCTGCCGCGTCACGGAAAGGCTCGATGTTTTCTGCTTTTCTTTTAACAAGCAGATCCAAAACGGATACTTCTTTGTCCCCATAACCGGCATATACTTTACAGGTTACATTCTTTTCTGAAGCATCCAGACAAAATATGAACTGTGCCCGGGGCAGAAGATAAGACCGGAACCTGTCCGGCTCTGTTTCCGTAACGTCGACCACTTCTTCTAACTGCGGCAGTATTTTGTAGTAAAACTCAGACATATTGTTGCGCCCGACATGAAACGAAAACCTGTCATTTTGCGCAAGCGCAGCCAATGGTTCTATTTTTTTCAGAAATGCTTCTTCTACGCGGTTAATATGGCCGTTTCCGATATAATAGGATGCATCTGCGCCATGATACAAATCCGGCAGGCTTCCCTCTGCGACAATGCCGTGAAATTCCTGATTTGCATCTAATGTTTCAGCCCTGATACGCATCGTCACCTTTGGATTTTTCCCTGCACACGAAAGCATTTCTTTTTTCTTCTCTTTGCTGTCTTTGTCTTCAAATTCTACGTCATCTTTTCCCAGCTGCTCATAAAATGCATCCAGCCTCCAGCCAAAAAGATGCAGCTCGCTCCCGATGCCTTTTCGCTTATATGCATAATAACTGCGTGATTCCAAAAGACGCTGCTGAAACGCCTCCTCTTCATATACAATCCGGTTGATAAAACGAATCCAGCCTTTTCCTTCCTCCGTAAAATTATCGATATTATGTGCAATCTGCGTATTTGAGCCATAAATGTCAATCGCCGAGTTTTTGACATTTCTGCAGAATTCATCCAGTTTTTTTACGACAAAAAGCCGCCGTTCCCCGATTTTAAAAGCTACCGATAATTTTCCGTCTTTTCTTGTCAGACGCGGGATAAACTGCAGACTCTCTTTTTGCGCCGCACCTTCCCCCATTAACTGATTTGCCCTTTTTGCCTGATAGGATGAAATCAGCTGTTCTCCTTTCGCATCGGTGGCATCTCCAATATTATGCTCCGCCACATATTCTCCGGCCGCCTTTAAAAGCCCTGCCGAATAAGGGCATTTCGTTTTTTTGGAATACCAGAAATAATAATTTCCGCGGCATTTGGGACATCTGCAGTCAATGTTTTCCACTTCTGTACGGGAAAAGACAATCCTGACGGGAAATTTCTCTTTTCCGCAAACACCCACTGCCTCTGCTTCCGCCATCACTTCTTTTCCGCTTCTGTCATATCCGCATGCTATCTGCTTTAAGATTAATTCTCCCCGTTCACGGAGCTTTATCCCTTCCGCCATCACTTTCTTTGGTATTTCTACCGAATTAATAATTTTATCTCCTTTGAAATAACTGTAACGTTCTATATCCGTTACACTTCTCTTTTCTGTTTCTTTCCATTCAGACATCGCATTTCACCAATATTCCTCTTTTTTTATTTTTCTTTGTTCTTTTCCTATCCTTTTT
>CAOKHR010000146.1 GCA_948468325.1 uncultured Lachnospiraceae bacterium
CTGTCCGCACTGCGGCAAACCGGCAAAGCGCGAGACAAATACGATGCCCCAGTGGGCGGGATCTTCGTGGTATTTCCTCCGCTATGTCGACAGCAAAAATGAGAAAGAACTTGTCAGCAGAGAAAAAGCAGATACCTATCTGCCGGTAGATATGTATATTGGCGGTGTGGAGCATGCCGTACTGCATCTGCTTTATTCCAGATTCTATACGAAGTTTTTATATGACATCGGAGTAGTGGATTTTGACGAACCATTTACCAAGCTGTTCAATCAGGGTATGATTACCGGCAAAAACGGCATTAAAATGAGTAAATCCAAAGGAAATGTCGTGTCTCCGGATGATCTGGTAAGAGATTACGGCTGTGATTCCCTGCGTCTGTATGAGCTTTTTGTAGGCCCGCCGGAGCTGGATTCCGAGTGGGATGACAGAGGAATTGACGGCGTATACCGTTTTATTTCCAGATTCTGGAATCTCGTGATGGACAACAAAGAAAAAGACGTAAAAGAGACAAAGGAACTGATTAAAATCCGCAATAAACTGGTGTATGACATTACTGCAAGACTGGAAAATTTCAGCTTAAATACCGTGATTTCCGGATTTATGGAATACAACAACAAACTGATTGATTTGTCCAAAAAAAGCGGCGTAGACAAAGAGACATTGAAAATGTTTATACAGCTTTTAGCGCCTTTTGCACCTCATATCAGCGAAGAACTCTGGAGCGAACTGGGCAATACGGATTCTGTATTCCATACCGGCTGGCCGTCATACGATGAGAAAGCAATGGAAGATGATGAAATAGAAATTGCCGTACAAATCAAAGGCAAGACAAAAGCAACGGTTACACTCCCGAAAGATTGTGCAAAGGAGGAAGCAATCAAAAAAGGCAGGGAAGCGCTTGGCGACAAACTTTGCGGAGAAATCGTACGGGAGATTTACGTGCCGGGCAGAATTATTAATATTGTGGTGAAATAAAAAAACTGACGTCCCTGATTTTAGCATGCAGAATGCAAATTCAGGGACGTCTTTTATTTCAGCTATTTTTTCATTGTCCGCATTAACATTAAAAGCTGATCGGCTTTTCTCTGTTCCTCGGGCGTCATATTTTGTTTTAAAATTTCGATAATTAAATCTGTTTCGCTTGGCGTAAACTGGATGCCTTCCTGCTTTGCATTGTTGACTGCGCCCATCACCATTTTGGACATTTCCTGTGCGTTGCCGGATTTATTCTGTGCAGCAAATTTCATAAGAAAATCTATTTTCTCCGGCGAAATATTTGCAAAATTTGCATTATTTTTTAAAAAATCATAATCCATAATTCATACATTCCTTTCTCATTTTTTTATTCAGGAGCCGGCGTATGTACAAAAGCGTCGTAAGAGGAAAACATCTGGAACGCCGTAAGCATAGTGTCGATGGAATCCTGTTCTGCCGGTGTGCAGAATTTCTTTATATCGTTTAACAGCTGCATTCTTTTTTCGGCAGGATCATCTGTAGAACACATACTTAATGAAACCGGTTCTTCGTTAAACAGTGAAGCAACATTCCGCAGTTCCAGAAATTTGACTATAATTGCAAAAGTTTTCTGCCGGTTTCCTTCTATGTAGGGGATAATCGTTTTTAATATTTGTATATTTCTGGACTGTGTTTCAATATCAAACGTAGTAGGCGTATATTCGCATTGTTCCTGTTCCATAAAAATCCTTTTTTATTTAAAATATGATGATGGATTCCGATGTATGACAGAACAGAATCGTTATTTTTGCATATATTGATGAAAAAGAGGTAATTATTGTGGGACGTCTGGTCATTGACGGAGATGAAATTTATGAACTGGATGAAGAATGTTTAAAAGAAAAGCGGAAAAAGGAATCCGCCGCAAGACATTCCTGTGCAAGAGAAAAAAATGATTGGCTCAGGGCGGGAGCAGAGGAACAAAAACAGCAGAAACATTGGTAACCATGCAGAGCAATCACTCTGCATGGTTTTTGAAGTGAATAAAATTATATAATTTTTCCACATCCGTATTGAGTATCAGTTTTTCATCAAAACAGATTTCCTCCAGAAGTTTCTGCGCTTCGGAAAATTCACCGACCAGCGACGGATCATGAGCGTCGGAACTGACAATTACCGGTGATTGATATTCCATACAAAGCTTTAGCATTGTTTTATAGTTGTCCACGCAGTTCAGCCGTTTTTTCTTCCTGCGAAATGTATTGTTGTTGACTTCCAGCGCGACATGATATTTTTTTGCAGCCTGTACCAGCAATTCATAATCCAAAGGCGTATGGTCATCATCCGGATGGGAAATAAAAAACACCTTTTCATTTTTCATGCATGAAATCACATTTTCCGTATTTTTCTTTCTTCCTTCATCGTGATAGCATTGCTCGTGGATTCCTGCAATTGCATAATCCAAACGATCAATATATTTCTGTTCCAGAGACAGGGAACCATCATTTAAAACGTTGATTTCGCAGCCATGGATGATTCCTACCCCATACAATTGACGGGGAACGACATAGAGCGTAGAAAAATAAATTGGCTCCACTGTGCCGGGAATGCCGGGCGCATGCTCGCTGATGCCTAAAAGTTTCAGATTTTTTTCGCTTGCTGTCTGCGCCATTTCCCGAATGGTGCCATAAGCATGTCCGCTTGCTAACGTATGCGTATGAATATCTAATACAAAATTCTGTTTCATATTTTCCTCCATTTCTCGTTTCGGATTCTCTCCGATGCGGCAGCTTTTGCTCTTATGCGGCATTAAAAATTGCGCAGATTATAAATCATGAAAATCCATTTGTCAAGAACCTTTGTAAAGTCTGTTACTTTCCTTCAAAATTCGATTCTCTTACAATTGAAAACATTTCATATAAATCCAGTTTCAAAACCTCTGAAAAAGCCAGCAGTTCATAGTCTGCAACGAAACGCTCCTGTTTTTCAATCCGGCTGATGACTTTTTGTGAAAATTCAATATTTCTTAACTGCATTTTGATTGCCAGTTCTTCCTGAGAAAGCTTTTGTTTTAACCGGGCTTCCCTGATTTTGGTTCCGACGATATTTGCTTTTCCTTCATAATGATAAATCTTCAATCACAATACCTCCTGTGTTTAAAAATGTTTTTGTTTGACATTAGCATAGAGAAAATATTCGTTTACCTTAAAGATGACTATATTGACAGTAAAAATTTGAAATAGTATAATTACCCTAAAGATGACTAAAAAAATCCAACGCTTAAATGGAGAAAAAGAAGTCATAAAGGATTTTTCGCAGCGTATCCGAAAGGATTTTGTTTGTCACATTGGGAAATTCGAAAGCGGGAAAGACAGGATTGATGAATGAATTTTTCGAGAGAGGGGAGTGAGATTGTGGGCGTGAAAGTCAGATGTTGGAATTTTTTTCATTGTAGTTTCGGATCAGAAATTCTCTAGAATAGTGTCCTGGTAGAGTTGCATTCCCTTTTTTAGGAACAAACACAAATTTGTATTATAACAATAAGAAAGAGAGGATTTAAAAAAATGAAGAAAAAAATTATGGCAGTCCTGCTGGCGTGCACCCTCGCAGTGGGACTGGCTGTCAGTCCTGCAGAGACTATGACAGTACAGGCAGAAGAAGAACAGAAAGTGACAGAAGATGGGTTAGTTTATGATGATCAGGATTACAGAGGCATAGAAATTACCGGTTATACCGGAAATGCGTCAGAAGTTGTGATTCCGGAAAGCATTGATGGAAAAAAAGTATATCTCATTTACACGCATGCCTTTTCAGGGTGTAAAAATATCACAAGTATTCGCATTCCAGACAGTGTAACACAGATAAGCAATGAAGCTTTTCGGGGTTGTAGCAGTCTGACAAGCATTGACATTCCGGATGGTGTACAGAATATAGGAGAGAGAGCCTTTTGGGAATGCAGCAGTCTGGCCAATGTCCGAATTCCGGACAGCGTGGCAGCAATGGGGGCAAAGGTTTTTTCTGGTACGCCATGGCTGGCAGAACAGTTTGAGCAAAACGAAGGACTGGCAATTGCCAACCATATACTTGTAGATGTAGATGAAAATATATCGGGCAATATAGCCGTTCCGGCAGGTGTAACATTAATAGCAGGTGGTGTCTTTTGTAGAAACAGCAACCTGACAGGTCTTAGCATTCCGGATGGCATTACGTATATAGACGATGAGGCTTTTTCTGGCTGCAGCAGCTTGACGAGCATCAACATTCCAGATGGTGTTAAGGGTTTCGGATACTTTGCTTTTGAAGGTTGCAGCAGCTTGACAAGCATCAGAATTCCGGATAGTGTGACCTTTTTAAGTAATGGGGTTTTTTCTGGCTGCAGCAGCCTGTCCAGTATCAGTTTGTCGACAAGTTTGAAGGAGATAAGTGCGTCTGCCTTTTCTGGCTGCAGCAGTCTGACAAGTAGCCATATTCCATCTGGCGTGACGCAGATAAGTGGTGGCGCTTTTGAGAATTGCAGCAGTCTGACCAACATCAACATTCCGAGCAGTGTAACATATATTGACTCTTCAGCTTTTGCCGGCTGCAGCAGCCTGAAAGATGTGTACTACGACGGACGTCAGGAGCAGGGGAGTAAAATAGAGATTGTTGATCGTAATAATGAGAGTCTGTTTTCAGCAACCATTCATTACAATTCATCCGGTCCAGACGCGGGAACTGTTACAAAATCCGCGCAGTCTGTTATGGCATCGGACATCACCAAAACCTACGGTGCGAAAACGTTTTCCCTCGGCGCAAAATCCAGCGGCGGCACTGCACTTTCCTATTTGGTGTCCGACCCGAAAGTGGCAGCAGTGGACGCGAACGGAAATGTGACAATCAAAGGCTGCGGCATTACAGACATCACAATTACGGCTGCGGAGACGAGCACATATGAAATGGCGCAGAAGATCATTAAGCTGACGGTAAAGCCGAAAACAATGGCAGTTTCGTCCGTAAAATCCAAAAAAAAGAAAACTGCCACAGTGAAATGGAAAAAGGACAAGTCTGCTACCGGCTATATGATTGAATGTGCGACAGATAAAAAGTTTAAGAAGAACAAAGTTACGGTGACAGTCAGCAAATACAAAACAGTATCCACGACCGTAAAGAAATTAAAAGCCGGAAAGAAATACTACGTCCGGATCTGCGCCTATGCGAAATCCGGCAGCACAAAGGTGCAGGGAGACTGGAGCAAGGCGAAGACAGTAAAAGTGAAAAATTGAGGTACAGAACAGATAGTTTTGCAAACGTCTGAAAATCTGTAATCAAAGAAAGGAGAACAAACTGTGAAAAGAATAAGCAAAAGAAATTTCATCAGATTTTGCACTGTTATCATTATAGCTTTGGCAATCTTAGTATTTTTGCCAAAAGCAAAAACAGATGTCTGCGCCGCATCATCGCCTTCGATACAGGTCGAACAGGGGCAGGAATTTTATATAGGAGATTATATTACGATGTGGAAAGGGGACAGCTACGCAACAGCTTCCATGGTAAATGCATCTTATACATCTGACAATCCGTCTGTAGCATCTGTAGACAATAACGGATATTTTACAGCAAAAGAAACAGGAATCACTACACTGACTGTGAAATATAAAAAGCAGAAAAAAACAGAAAAGATTGAGGTTGTTCCGGCAGGCACATTTGTGGTATCAGATGCAGATACCAGTTTAAAAAAACGTGCAGAGGAGCTCGCAAATCAAATGCCGTCTTCTATTTCGGTAAAAAACGGCTTTGAACTGAATCAATTGAAATGTGATTATGAGGAAGCTAATTCCGGCAGTATTTCATACATATCCAATGACGGGTTTCTACAAAAAAAGAACACTTCTCCGGGCGCACTGACCAAATATATACCGACAGAAAAACTGGTCGTTCCACAGGCAGGCCGTTATAATACTTTAGACCGTATGTTAGACGAGTTTTGCGATAAAAACCAGCCTCCGCAAATCAAATCCGTTGTATCGGCGACAAACGCAAAAATTACTGCGAAACTGAAAAAGAAAATCACTGAGAAACATTTTCTGGCAATGTATATCTCTGGATTTGACGGAAATGAGAAGCTGAAAAAAACGTCAAAGAAAGCATATGGCAGCATACGTATTTTTGACCTGAATGTCCCTAAGATGTATGACTATGGGAGAAATTATAAAAGATATTATGGTGTCATTACCTATAAAAAAGGCAGTAATATGATAACAATCCAGCCTTATACGGACACAGGCAAATCCCTTATGCGTGTAAAAAAGGGAAAAAAGACGAAATTAGTAAAAGGACATACTTATCGGCTGACAGTCCAAAGCGGAGATTCCAGCAAAGGCATAACTTTTACGTTAAAGTAAAGATTTTTAAAAAAACAGGGAAATCCAAAAGGATTTCCCTGTCTTTTGCCTATCTGGTATTAGCAGAATCCGTTGCCGTTTCCGCCACAGCAGAGCAGTAATAAGA
>CAOKHR010000147.1 GCA_948468325.1 uncultured Lachnospiraceae bacterium
AACATATTGAAGTCGGTTTTCCTGCCGCTTCGGAAACGGAATACCAGTTTCTGCGCACCATCATTGAGCGGAACATGATACCGGACGATGTAACTGTTCAGGTACTTACACAGGCAAGAGAACATATTATCAAAAAGACATTTGAGGCAATTGACGGCGCCCCAAACGTCATTGTACATGTTTACAATTCCACCTCCGTTGCACAGCGGGAACAGGTATTTAAAAAATCCAAAGAAGAAATCAAAAAAATTGCCGTGGACGGTGCAAAACTTGTCTATGATTTATCCAAAAATGAAAAAGGCAATATTTCCTTTGAATATTCTCCGGAAAGTTTTACCGGCACAGAAATGGACTATGCTCTGGAAGTATGCAACGCTGTGCTTGATGTATGGCAGCCGACGCCAGAGCGTAAAGCAATTATCAATCTTCCTTCTACCGTACAGTATTCCATGCCGCATGTATTCGCAAGCCAGATTGAATACTTTAACAAAAATTTAAAATACAGAGACAGTGTCCTGATTTCTTTACACCCTCACAACGACAGGGGAAGCGGTATCAGTGATGCAGAACTCGGCCTTTTAGCTGGAGCCGACCGCATTGAAGGCACTTTGTTCGGCAACGGCGAGCGTACCGGAAATGTAGATATTGTTACACTGGCTATGAATATGTACTCCCACGGCGTAGATCCCTGTCTGAATTTCCACAATATGAAAGAAATACGGAGCACTTACGAAGAACTGACAAATATGGCCGTTTCCATGCGCCAGCCTTATGGCGGGGATTTGGTATTTACTGCATTTTCGGGTTCCCATCAGGATGCTATTTCCAAAGGCATGGCCGTTCACGATTCAGGGGAAGATCCTTACTGGACAGTTCCTTACCTGCCCATTGATCCGAAGGATGTCGGCCGCACCTATGATTCCGATGTCATCCGCATCAACAGCCAGTCAGGCAAAGGCGGCGTAAGTTACGTATTAAAACAGGCTTATGGCATCTCTTTACCGGATAAGATGAAAGAAGAATTCGGCTATCTGGTCAAAGATGTTTCCGATAAAGAACACAGCGAACTGGATGCAGAACGGATTTACAAAATTTTCAAAGATACTTACCGCAATATTGCAAGCTCTTTCCACATTCCGGAATGCCATTTCACACAGCACAACGGAATTGAAGCAACCGTTACCATCACTTCAAACAACGGAACAACCGATGTTGTTACTGCAAACGGCAACGGCCGTCTGGATGCTGTCAGCATTGCAATTAAAAAACACTTCAACATCACTTATGAACTGACAGAATATACAGAACATGCTCTCTCCCGCGGTTCTTCCTCCAAAGCTCTGGCCTATGTCGGAATTACCGCACACAATAAGCTGGTCTGGGGCGTCGGCATGGATGAAGATATTATTAAAGCTTCCATCAACGCGCTGACTGCTGCCATCAACCGTGCAGGACTTGATACATTAAGCAGAGCTTCTGTAAAACCACAGGCATAAAAAGGCATAAAAAAGCTCATGCATTCCTGTTTGGGATACCGAAGCATATTTGAAACTGCTCCGGAATGCATGAGCTTTTTATATCTGCAATTATTTTTCTCTGCGTTCTTTATCTTTTATAATTGGCGGAATTTGCGACAATAAATTGTCAATATCTTCAAACATCGCGCTTTTCGTTGTACCAAGGCTGCTTGCATGGCTGATATGTTTTACAACCTCATTGTATTGTTCTTTGATGTCATCAAAAAATCTGCATACCGTCTGCAGTTCTTCCCGTGAGCTGTCAATTACATTTGAAATTTCCGTCTGAACCGATGCAGCGCTTTCTGCCACGTCTGTAATCTGATGAAAAGACTCATATGTACTGTTTACCGTATCAATATTCTGGCTCAAAGCCTTTTTCGATTCCCCTATACTCTCATTCAGCTGGCTTGTACCGCTCTCGACGTCCTGAATTCCCACATCTACCTCACTGGCCAGCCCCTTTATCTCTTCTGCCAGTTCTCTTACCTTTGCCGCGACAACGGCAAATCCTCTTCCGTCCTCACCTGCTCTGGCTGCTTCTATAGAAGCATTGATAGCCAGAATATTTGTTTCATCCGCGATTGATACAATTTTCTCCATGCATTTTTGGATTCCTTCTACCGCAGCCTGGAGCTGTTCAAACATATGCTCCATATTACTGTAAGATTCTTCCACCTGCATAGAAGTGCCTTTTAAATTTTCAACTTTATCCTGCGTTTCCGACACCGTTTGTGAAATCGCTTCCCTCACTTCGGCAAATTGCCCGGCTGCCTCATTGATATTCGCAAATGACTGTCCAAACTCCTGCAGCTCTTCCTGAAAATTGTCTGCTTTTTTCATAACGTCCGAAAAAGAGCTTCCCACCATTTTCAGCTCCCACAAAGACGCAACTTCCTTACTCACCAGCTCTTTTTGGTATTCTTTCAGACTGTCTGTCACATACAGTACCGGATAGAGGCTGTTTTCACCCTGATTTTCCGCTCCTGATTTCCGCCGATCTTTTCCTGGAAACAACATTTCCCATTCCCTCCTTTATTCAAATACTACGCAAGTCATAGACTGATTGACAAACCGGTTATTGTAATGCTCCCCATATCCGACAAGACCCGCATGGCTGCCGAGCGCCGCCATCTCTTTTAAATATGCCTGCATATAGTTATCCTCGCAAAACAGCTTATACCGAAACAGACAGTTGACAGAAAATACTGCCGACCGGCTGGGAAAATCACTGCAGATCTTTTGAATTGTTCTTTTTACGATTTCCTTATAATCCCCCAATTCCAGCAATATCAAAACGTCCGAATCATTTACCTGGCGAAAACAAACCAATGCATTACCGTCTACCTCTTTTATAGAAATGATGCAGGTATCTTCTCCGTTTAATTTTCCAAAAGGATTTTGAAATGTCCTTGTTAATATTTCCTGCTCCGTTACATGGAGAATACTTTGATATACCTGCCTGGCAGGTTTTCCGTTTAACGAACCGATGACATACCTTGCTTTATCTGTATTGGATGCAATAAACCGGTAATTCCCATACTGATGGTAAATATTTTCTTTGTAGGTTTTCACACGCCCGTTTAAATTTTTTACCAGCGCATAAGCCACTGCATCCGCATAAATTTTTCCATTGGCAGACACTTTCCCTGCATCTCCGGTCCCTCCAACCAGCGAAATTCCGTTTTCCCTGAGAGCTGTATGCATAGTAGTCAGCGCACAGGCGTCATTTCCGGTACAAAAATCAATACATACTGTATCCCTGCTTGTTCCTCCGACTTTTTGAATATCCTCCTCCATCCGGTGAATATACTTTACCGGCATAACAGAAACCTCTTCCAGCACATTTGCACTCGCGAGAACACCATCTGAAAATGCAACGATGCCAACTCCCTTTTCCACAATATTTACAGAATAACCCATTCCGATACATCCAATACTGGGAACTTTCGGATAAATCTTCTCCAGAGTTTTTACATGCATTTCAAACTGATCATTATTTGATAACAGCATAATAAACTGGGGGTTCCGCAATCCGCGAACTGCTTCTTCTAAATTTCCGCTCTTACTCATGCCAAAAAATTGCTTCATTTCTGCGCTCTCCTCTCTTTTCAGCTCATTTTTCCATATATATCCATAGGCACATACGCCCGTATAAATATCCCTTCCGGCTCATAAGATTCTTCCAAAAGCTCGCCCTGTTTTCTTATAAGCTGTAAAATTCCGGCCTCACGATACGGAATTACCCGTTCCACCAAGATCTTTTCCTCACGCAGAAGTTTCTCCAAAAGCCCTTTTACTTCCTCTAAACCGGTTTTATATTTTGCGGAAATGTCTACTGTGTAATCCGCCCGAAAATCATGCAGAGGCTCCTCGTCTGTCCTCGCATCCTGTTTGTTAAACAGCGTTATAATTTTTTTATCCCCTATGCCAAGACTGTGCAGCGTCTCATAAACAATGTGCATCTGCTGGTCTGCTTTTGGATTTGAGGCATCTACAACGTGAAGAATATAATCTGCATACTTTGCCTCTTCTAATGTACTTCGAAATGCCTCTACCAGATGATGCGGCAGTTTGCGGATAAAACCTACCGTATCCGTCAAAAGGATCTGCTGCCTGCCCGAAAGCTCCAAAAGTCTTGTCGTAGGATCTAAGGTGGCAAATAACATATCTTCTTCCAGCACACCGGCATTCGTCATTGCATTTAGCAGCGTAGACTTTCCCGCATTGGTATAACCCACAATGGCAGCTACCGGAATGCCGCTCCTGGCCCTCTGCCCTCTTGTGATGCTGCGGTGTTTGCGAACTTCTTCCAACTCCCGCTTCAGCTGTGAAATTCTGCTGCCAATCAGGCGCCTGTCTGTCTCAAGCTTCTTCTCTCCCGGCCCCCTTGTTCCGATTCCTCCGCCAAGCCTTGACATGGCGCGTCCCATTCCGGTCAGCCTTGCCGCCCGGTATTTCAGCTGTGCCAGTTCCGCCTGAATTTTACCTTCACTGGTAGCGGCCCGCATCGCAAATATGTCCAGAATCACCAGCGTCCGGTCCATAACTTTTGTCTCAAGCAAATCAGACAGATTCCGAAGCTGCGCCGGAGAAAGCTCGTCGTCACAGACAATTCCTGTGGCACCGGTTTTTAAAATAAGCTCGTTTATTTCTTCTGCTTTACCTTTTCCGACATACGTAGCAGGGTGTATTTTTTCCCGATTCTGAATCAAAACTCCGGCAACCTCTGCTCCGGCTGTTCGAATCAGCGTGCCCAGTTCTTCTACCGAATCTTCTGTATCGTCTCCGTCGTGCTCACTGACTCCAACCAGGAGAAATCTCTCTGCCGCCTCTTCCATCTGAATCATTCTTCACCTGTCTCCCCGTCTAAATTTTTATTTAAAAACAAATATTCCCGCGCTGCCGCAGCATCATTTGGATAATCCTCTACATATTCGCGCATTTTCTCCGCCGCGCTTTCAAAATCTCCGCTGTATTCACAGGCTGCGATCAGGTTGCTCCTAAGCTCCTGCTCATTTGTTACCTCTTCTAATTCCAGTCCCTCTTCAAAATAAGAAACTGCAGCCTCATAATTTCCTGCATCCATCTCTTTGCATCCGAGCTGATTATACGCCACGCTGCTTTGAGGATTTGCTTCTGCATAATCACTGATGCAGGCATCTGCTTTTTCAGATTCTCCCAGCGCCTCATATGTCTGCGCAAGGTATAAATCTGCTTCCACATCTCCTTTTTCAATTGCTGTTGTCAGGTATTCTACCGCCTCTTCGTATTGTCCCACCAGAAAATAAATTTTGCCTTTTACCGTGTAATTTTCTGCTTTGCTGCCGGTTTTTTTCTCCAGGGCTTCATCCAGATAACGCTTCGCCTCTGTTTCATATCCCGCTCCGTTTAAACTGTTATAAATAACCAGATAAATCTCATCGTTTTCTGCATACTCAATTGCCTGGTCATAATCTTCCAGGGCTTTTGCACTTTCATTCGTTTTCAGATAAACACATCCGCGCAGAAAATAGGCATCGGAATTTTTACTGTCCGATTCCAGAAGTACATTATAAGTTTCAACCGCATCGCCGTAACTCCCGGATGCAAACTGCGCAGCAGCCTTATAAAAGCATATGTCAATCTCATCCGGCCCGATTGTTTTTGCCTGTGCCAGGGCATTATTGAAAGCTTCCATAGCCGCCGTATAATTTCCCTCTTCCATAGCATTGATGCCGATTGTCCTGTACGCTTCCTCTTTCTCCAGGCGTTCTTTATCCGAGCCGCAGCCTGTCAGTAAAACAGCTGCTGTCAGACATGCCGCTGTTGTTGCCAAAAGCCATTTCTTCTTTATTCTCATTCTCCGAGCTCCTCTTCAATCATCCGCACGGCATCTTCAATACATCCGTCACAGCTCCTTAAAACTTTCCCCTGCCCGATGCCTTTTAATTCCCTGCAGATTGTAGAACCGTTTTTCTCTCTGAATTTCGCATTCATTTCCCTTAATTTTGCATAAGTCCCCTGCTTTGAATCCGGACGTTCCAGATTGCCGGAAGATAAACGCATCCCCATCACTGCCGCCATAGCAGAG
This sequence comes from uncultured Lachnospiraceae bacterium, assembly GCA_948468325.1. GTDB lineage: Bacteria > Bacillota > Clostridia > Lachnospirales > Lachnospiraceae > Roseburia_B. Next base: position 6,091 of record CAOKHR010000147.1, read on the forward strand.
ACTGCTCCGCAGGTACCGTAAAAATCACTGCCGCCGCAGCCAAAACCTTCCGTCATCCGGAATATTGTTTCCTCATCCATATCTATTTTATCACAAAACGCACACGCAACTGCCTGACTGCAGTTATACCCTTTTTTATGATATGCAAGCGCCTGCTCTACACGATCCATCCGAATTCCTCCCGATTCTCTTTTTATCCTGCTACCATATTAACAGCACTTTGTTCTTTCTGCAAGAAAAAAAGAAACATAGACGTTCTATGCTTCTCTTCAATGCCGGCGATGGGACTTGAACCCATACGACGTTGCCGCCAACAGATTTTGAGTC
>CAOKHR010000148.1 GCA_948468325.1 uncultured Lachnospiraceae bacterium
CGTTTTGACAATTGGTGACGGGCTGTGCAGCCAGATTCCGTCTCTGTTGATTTCGCTGGCGACAGGTATTCTTGTTACCAAGGCTTCGAATGAAGCGGATTTCGGCTCTGTCCTTATATCGCAGCTTTTCGGTGTGCCGAAAGTTCTCTATATTGTCGGCGCTACAATGTGTTTCCTGGGAATCGCAACACCTTTTGAATGGTATATGTTTGTGGGACTTGGCGCAGCATTTATCATTGCAGGAAAAAATATTGCCAGACATATTGATATTGGGCAGATTGAGGAAGAAAGCACCATGGAAGAGACTGAAGCGGAGGAAATCAGAAAGCCGGAGAATGTTGTTTCTCTGCTGCAGGTAGATCCGATTGAGCTGGAATTTGGTTATGGAATTATTCCGCTTGCGGATGTCAACCAGGGAGGAGATCTCTTAGACCGTGTTGTTATGATACGAAGGCAGATTGCGCTGGAGCTTGGAACGGTAGTTCCGATTATTCGTCTCAGGGATAATATTCAGCTGAACCCAAATCAGTATATTATTAAAATAAAAGGAATACAGATCACAGAAGGAGAAATCCTTTTCGATCATTATATGGCGATGAATCCCGGCTATGTTGAGGAAGAAATTACCGGAATACCTACATTTGAGCCGTCTTTCCATCTCCCGGCCATCTGGATTACAGAAGGACAGAGAGAAAGAGCGGAAAGCCTGGGCTATACCGTAGTAGATCCTCCGTCTATCATAGCAACGCATCTGACAGAAGTAATCCGAATGCATATCGATGAGCTTTTGACAAGACAGGATGTACAAAATCTTGTCAACAACTTAAAAGAAAGCAATCCTGTTCTTGTAGAGGAGCTGGTACCAAAACTTCTCGGTCTTGGCGAGGTACAGAAAGTACTGCAGAATCTGCTGAGGGAAGGTATTTCTATAAGAGATCTGCTTTCTATATTTGAAACACTGGCAGATCATGCCGCAACGACAAGAGATACGGATGTGCTGACAGAATATGTAAGACAGAGCTTAAAACGCGCAATCTCGGGCAAATATTTTGCACCGAATGAGGTAACAAGTGTCATTACATTAGATCCGAAAACGGAACAGGATATTATGTCATCTATTAAACAGACAGAGCAGGGGGCATATTTAACACTGGATCCGGAACGGACAAAAGCAATTATTGCCTCTGTTGAGACAGAGGTTGCAAAGCTGGAAAATCTTGGCAAGAATGCCATTATAATTACATCGCCGATTGTAAGAATGTATTTTAAAAAGCTTACGGCGGATTATTTCAGGGATTTGATTGTGGTTTCTTACAATGAAGTCGAATCCAATGTTGAATTACAGTCAGTTGGGATGGTGACAGGATAATGACTATTAAGAAGTTTCAGGGGAAAACCGAAGCAGAGGCAGTAGAAAAGGCAAAGGCAGATCTTGGTGAAGACGCTGTTGTGATGAATGTAAAAGAAATTAAGCCCAAAGGTTTTTTCAGGGCATTCAAAAGTTCCACGTTTGAGGTGACAGCTGCCATAGAAGAGAAAGAAAACCGTGTAGATACGGGTGCTGCTTTCAAAAATATGCAGAAAATGCATGAGACAATTAATATGGCTGCAGACGAACCGATTTCCATACCGCCTATATCCGGTGAAGTTATGGATCAGAACAAAGCAGAAAAAAGTGCAATTGAATTTTTAAAGCGCAATGCCGGTCTTTTGCAGAAAGAAGACATAGGGGAAAGAGAGCGGATTGAAGAAAAGCTGGAGAATCTCCAGAGTATTCTGGAAAAGCAGCTTGTCTCTGACCATAAAAAGGAACCGGAGGAGAAAGAGGTTAACAAGCCGGATGTCAGGAAAAATGAAAATCTTTCTTTTATCAAAGTTCTTTACGAGACGCTGATTTCGAATGAGGTTCATGAAAAATATGTCAATCAGATTATGGACGAGCTGGAAAAAGTGAATTGGAACGGCAACAGCGTGGATACAATTCTTTCTAATGTATATCAGAAGATGATTTTGAAATTTGGGCAGCCGCATGGAATAGATACATCAGGCAAAAAGCCGAAAATTGTATTTTTTGTGGGTCCGACCGGTGTCGGAAAGACGACTACGCTGGCCAAGATCGCTTCCAGGCTGAAAGTGGAACAGGGAAAAAAGGTTGCTTTTTTAACAGCCGATACATACCGGATTGCCGCTGCCGAACAGCTTCGTACTTATGCAAATATATTAGATACTCCGCTGGCAATCATTTATTCTGCAGAAGAGCTTAACCAGGGAATTGAGCAGATGGAAAATTATGACGTTATTCTGGTGGATACTGCCGGATTTTCCCATAAGAGCACAGAGCAGAAAGAAGATGTAAAGAAGCTGATTCAAAGTGTAGATAACCGCTATGAAAGTGAAGTATATCTGGCATTAAGTGCAACAACAAAATACAAAGATTTGATGGAAATTGCAGATGTATATAAAGAAATTGCAGATTATAAACTGGTATTTACCAAACTCGATGAGACGACAACTTACGGAAACATCCTGAACATCAAATTATATGCTGATGCGGAAGTTTCTTATATTACGAATGGACAAAACGTGCCGGATGACATTGAATTGTTTAATTCCCAGAAAATAGTCAAACGGCTGCTGGGGGGAAATTAGCCTATGGATCAGGCAGAACAGCTTAGAAATGTAATTAAGCAAAAGTGCAAAGGAGTGCAGCAAAGTACCGCAAGAGTAGTTACTGTCACAAGCGGAAAAGGCGGTGTGGGAAAATCGAATTTGGCAGTCAATCTGGCAGTATGGCTTAGTAAAATGGGTAAACGGGTGATCATTTTTGATGCCGATTTAGGACTGGCAAATGTGGAAGTTATGTTTGGTTCGGTTCCGCAGTATAATTTAAGTGATTTAATTTATCACGGAAAAAGTATAAGGGAGATTATTACACAGGGGCCTTTGGGTATAGGATTTATTTCAGGGGGACTTGGCATTGTCGGATTAAATAATCTTTCAAAAGATCAGATTGTATATCTGGTGCACAGTCTGGCAGAGCTAAACGAAATGGCAGATGTGATTATAGTAGATACAGGAGCTGGCATTTCAGACAGTGTTTTGGAATTTGTGATGGCAAGTCCGGAAATTCTTCTGGTCAGCACGCCGGAGCCAAGTTCTTTGACAGATGCATATTCTTTACTGAAAGCAGTATACAGAAATCCCATATTTTCAAGAGAAAAAACAAAGATCAATGTAGTTGCAAATAAAGTAAACAGTGAAGAGGAAGGCAATGCCGTTTTTTCAAAATTAGAGTCTGTGGTTTCACAGTTTTTAAAAGGAAATATCAATTTTCTGGGAATGATTCCGCAGGACCAGGAGATGGAACGGGCTGTCAGAGGGCAGAAAATCGTTTCGTTAGAAAAGCCCAATGCACCGGCTTCCAGGGCATTTCAGGTTTTGACCAATAATTATATTAATGATGAGCATGAGGCTATCTCTATACACAAAGGCATCACCCAGCTGATTATAAATTTTTTAATCAGGAAAAGCAGTTGAACATTAATACCAGGAGAGCGGTGAACGGCGGAATGGATACAAGTCAGTATCTGGAGACTTTTGTGAAAGAAACCAGGGAACATTTACAGAATTTCCATGAATGTATTGTGGCTCTGGAAAAAGAACCCGGAAATAAAAGTACAATAAGTGAGCTTTTCCGCACCACACATTCTCTAAAAGGAATGGCGGGAACCATGGGATTTCTGCGTATGCAGCATTTGGCGGGAAGCATTGAGGACGTATGTCAGGAAGTCAGGGCCGGCAGCATGAAAGTTACCGGACGGATGATTGATGCTTTGTTTGAAGGGCTGGACGCGTTAGAGGAATATTCAGAAAATATAAAGAGAACATCAAAAGAAGGAACGGAAGAGAATGAGGCTCTGATTAAGAAACTGCGTGCACTTTTTGCAGAACAGGCAGATCGGAAAAATACAGAAAAGATGACGGCTGCATTGCCCGTCAAGGTAAAATTAAAAGAAGTAAAGTCCGGGGCTTTTTTGAAACAAAAAAAGGCAGCATCCGCAAAGAACTCTGTGACGGCAAGCACGGTCAGTGTAGATATTGAAAAACTGGATGAACTGATGAATCAGGTCAGCGAACTGATTCTTATAAAAAACAAGTTTGTATCCATGTATATAGAAGAAAGGAAAGAGCCGGAGAATCAGTCGCTGCGTGACGGGATTGAATATCTGGAAAACATTACGGCAAATCTGCATGAATCAATTATGCAGGTAAGAATGGTTCCGATTGAGAGTGTCGTCAATAAATTTCCGTGTATGATGCGGAACCTGGCAAGAAAGCTTGGGAAGAGAATAGAACTTTATACAAGCGGCGGGGATACGAAGATAGACCGTACAATAGCAGATCAAATCAGAGCTCCGCTCTGGCATCTGCTCAGCAATGCTGCAAAACACGGGATAGAGAAAAAGGAAATACGATGGCAGAGAGGAAAACAGGAAAAAGGCATCATCTGTTTAAATATATATCAGGAAGACGGTAATGTTATCATTCATGTCAGAGATGACGGAAACGGGATTGATGTTTGCAATGTGAAAAAAAATGCGGCTGCACGCAGTATGATTACACCGGCGCAGGCAGACAATATGAGTGAAGAAGAAACAATGCAGATACTTTTTGAGAAGGGATTTTCCATGGCAGAAAAGGGCGGGGATGCATCCGGAAACGGATTTGGTTTATATGCCGCGCGTTCTGCAGTGGAAGCGCTTGGGGGAGATATGGAAGTATCCGGCATGCCGTTGAAAGGTTCCGTATTTACGATCAGGCTTCCGATTGCACTGACAATTATGCGTGCAGTTTTAGTGGGAATCCGTCAGGAGAAATATGCAATTGCCATAAGCTCGATTTTGACGATTGAAGATATGGAAGAAGATGATATTCATTTTACAGAAACAGGAGAAATGATTTATCTGCGGGGAATGGAAATACCGCTTCTGCATATGGATAAGATTTTAGATTTGCCGCCGCTGCAGAAAGAAAAGAAGAGGCAGAAAGTAGTTGTAGTCAAAAAAGGCGATAAATACGCCGGACTGATTGTTGATGATTTGATCAGGCAGCAGGAAATTGTAATCAAACCGCTTGGAAGATTTATAAAAGCCGACAAGATTATAAGCGGTGCGGCAGTTTTAGGAGACGGAAAAGCCGCATTGATTTTGGATATTAATGCATTGATATAGGAGGTGCCAAAGCTGGAAGCTGTAGAAAGCACGTTAGGAGACAGTACAAAAAAGTATCTTCTTGTAAGAAGCAAAGACAAACAGTATGGAATTGAAATCGGCTATGTGGAAAATGTAGTTCGTGTACCGGAGATTACCAGGGTTCCCGGTGCGCAGGACTACTTTATAGGAATTATCAGTCTGCGCGGAGAAATTATAGCCGTTATGAGTCTTCGTTTAAAGATGAAACAGGGCAGTGATGTATTTACAGATGATTCCAGAATTGTTATTATAAACTTAGGAGTTTTAGGATGTTTCGGTATTCTTGCAGATGAGGTCAGGGGTATGGTGCAGCTTAAGGAAAGTGAAATTGATTTTCAGGTGCTTGATATGGATGCAATTGCCTGTGAAAAAGAATATACTAAGTATGGAGGGAATGCATGGGAAAATTTACGTTAGAAGAAGTCAACGATATGTATGTTGACGTTTTAAGAGAAATAGGAAATGTTGGCGCCGGAAATGCAACGACGGCAATTGCTTCTATGCTGGGCATTCGGATTGATATGAACGTGCCTAAAGTAGCTTTGCTGGAGGTATCCAAATTAGGCTCGGCGATTTGTCCGGAAGATGAAATTATTGTAGGTATTTTTCTGGAAGTGCAGACGGATATTGACGGCAGCATGATGTTTTTAATGAAGATGGATTCTGCCAGGTTTCTTGTCAATAAATTGATGGGAAGAGATTCTGATTATCAGAGTGATTTTGACGAAATGGATTTATCTGCATTAAAAGAAGTCGGTAATATTATTGCAGCTTCTTATCTTAATGCATTGTCCACTATGACGAATCTGGTAATTACTCCGTCTATTCCGCACATAGCAGTAGATATGGCAGCTTCCATTTTAAGCGTGCCGGCCATTTCTTTCGGACAATTTGGTGATCATGCACTTCTGATACAGACAGAGTTTGGAGATGATGTTATGATCAATGGATTCTTTATTTTAATGCCGGAACAGGATTCTTATGAAAAAATATTAACAGCGCTAGGTCTTTCAATATAAGGAGAGAGGAGAAATGAGTAAAGTTATAAAAGTTGGAATGGCAGATTTGAATATATGTAAGTCGCCCGATATTATAACAACAATAGGACTTGGTTCCTGCATAGGTCTGACTTTTTATGACCCGGTAACAA
>CAOKHR010000149.1 GCA_948468325.1 uncultured Lachnospiraceae bacterium
GCACACAATTCACTCTGAAATCCATCATATACTGTAGTAACAACCGCCCGTTTTGCTCCATTGTCCGCAACCGTAAAGTCTCCCGTTTTATTCTCAATCACAGTCTCACGAAAGCCTGCCGCGACGTCGTATGCCGTCAGTCCGTCCTCCGAATTAAAATACAGTACGCCGTTTAAAAGCTGTGCGCCGCTTCCCGCGAACTGCTTTTTCCTGCTGCCCTGTACCAGATAAACAACAGAATCTTCCGTATCACCCGATTCATAAACCAGCGTCAGCCTGCCGCCTATATAAGCCAAATTCAGATTAGCCGCGGAATCCGAAGCCGTAAGCGACAGAACCTCCTGCCACTTTCCGTCTGTGCATTCCTTCACCCGGATAAGATTTGTTCCCGACGACTGAAACGGATCATTTTCTGAATTTTCCACCCACGCGGCCGCAATTTTTCCATCCGCCGCCGCCACGCACTGAAGCATTTCATAGGTATCGTTATCCTCCGTCAGTCTGACTGCTTCGGAAAACGCACCGTTTTCCCATACCGCAAGATAAAGCTCCACGCCCGCAAGCACATCCGTCAGCGATGCATCGTCCGGCATCTGCCACGCTTTCTGCCAGATTACAAAAACCTTACCGCCATCCGAATAAACAGCCGGATAATCATTCGCGCCGCCTGTCTCCGCAATCGCCTGCGGCGCACTCCAGTCTCCTCCGTTATAAACAGAATACATCAGAGAAGTCTTATTCACCCCTGACTTTTCCCCCAAATCATCAATCCAGACTAAAAGCTTCTGTCCATTATTTAAAACGGCAAGCTGCGGTGCATTATAAGGATAGAGATTTTCCTTTGTAAAACTGCAGTGTTCCGTAACAGCTCTGGATTTTCCCGTGTTTGCCGCTGACAGATAATCCCGCTCTAAAAGCTCGGCTTCTTCCCAGTCAAACTCTTCGATACCTACTGCGTCGATACTCCTGTTTTTTGCCGTTTTTGGATACAGCTTCACATTCGCGAACCTTTCCGGTCCATAGCTTGGCCCGCTAAACCCGAATACCTTGCTCTCCATATAAACATCCGCCGTCAGCCCCACCGAAAGCGACTCGGACAAAGAGCCCGCCGGAAGCTTCACGCCCAGATTCAGTTTTCCGGACATACCGATTTCGGCATAAGTTTTTAACTTATTGCTTCCCACTCCCGCACCGATGCTTGCACCCAACCCAATCTGCGCATCCATAGCCGGAGAATAATTCATCACGCCGTTTCTGACCAGCTTCACCGTTCCGTTAAAATCCGCCTCAAGTCCAAACGTAATATATACGGCCGGACACGGCGGCAGATGGTACGTCTGCTCCGTCCCAAGCGCAGCCTCCAAAATTACGCCTCCCTCCGCAAACTTAAGCTCTCCCGACGCATAACTAAACTCCATATAACCCGCCGCGGAAGCGTTTGCCGAAATACCAATGGAACCATCCACCTTTTTCAGCTTCCCCCGCAGCTTGCTGAACTTATTCCAGAGCGCGGTACTGTCCACTTTCTTTCCGGTAACTCCAGTGTAAAGTTCCTTCACCTGCTGATACGATTCGCTCCAATACGCAGAAGAATTTTCCCCCGCTTCAATCTTTGCCGAACCGTTGAATTTATCAAATCCCACCAGCACTTGAACAACCTTTCTACTCTCGTCCACCTTTGCCTGTACATTCTGCCCCAGCTTTAAACTCATCGAAGCATCCAGCGAAAATAAACTAAATTTTTTCCCTGCAATTGTCACCGAAGGCCCCTCGATTTTCTCTGACGGAAACGAAACATTATTAATCAACTGGCTGAGATTCATTTTCTGCAAAATTTCTTCCGCCGTTGCATTCTTCGGCACGCTTAGGGATATCTGAATATTTTCTGCTTCCGTAGGGTTATTGTCCCCCGCGGAAGATACTGTGCCCGCATAACTGTAGAGATTAGTAGATGAAAGATCCAGATTCAAAGCCACCCGCACACCAAGAGAATCATTCACACTATAGTTACTATCAAAGTAGACCTGACCGACATAGTAGACATAGCATGTACTACTTGCATAATAGCCCGGCGTGCGCAGCCGCCATCTGACATTTCCTTCATAACCGGAACTTGTACTAGCCGAAAGACCAAGCGCCTTTGCATACGCACTGCTCTGACATCGGCGCGCTTCATCGTATGTATTCTGATTCTTTACAAATCCATATCCCGCCGCGGCATCCGTCACACCTGTCTCCGATTCCGAAAGCAGAAACAGCTTGTCTATTGTATCATTACCTCCGTTTGTCCCGTAACTGATATTATTCTCATTTTTCACAACCGTATTTCGTATAGCGGCCTGTTCTGCCCCCGTAAATGCAACATCTATAAAATTATCTGCGCTGTAATTTTTTCCTGCACTGTTGCTTGTGGCGTCATACCCGTTCAGCCAGCTCCGTATCGTACTTTTTTCCCATGTAATAGATGTATTGACTGTATGATATGGCTTATAGTCCAGCGCAACGTCAGATAAAAGCAGCGCCATGTTTCCGTCTATACTCAGCACCCGCCATTTTATCGGCTCTCCTCTATAAAACTTACCTCCGACTTTATAATATCGGATACCATCCAGAGTTACCATGCCATTTCCCCAGTACTCCTGTTCCAGCCTGTAGTAAAGCGACGGATCATTTGCCGCCGTAATCTCACTTTGGGGATAACGCCCAAAATATATACAATCCCAAGTCGTTTTCTGCCTTGCGCTCATGGAGAATTCTTCCTCCCGGCGCGGATTTGACAGAGAAGCTGCTCTCGACGCTGTTTCTGCTTTTGCCTCAACTGCCATCTGCGGCGTTCCTGCTGCCGCCAGTGCAAATACCAGAACCAGAGACAGCATTTGTTTTAAAATAACTGATTTGTTCTTTTGTTTTTCTTTCACTTTCTTCCCTCTCCTTTGCTGTTTGTTTTGATAAAACCAGATGATCCAATATATTTTTCTGCAAATAATAGGTATTTCCATGAGACAAATGTCCGCGGTAGCTTGCAAGGCTGCGGGACACTGCCTGCATATCCATCGTCCCGTTCCGGTATGCGTGGCGGAACCTTTTTAACTTTCGCTTCATTCTCTTTTTATTGCTTGCCCGCAGCTTTTTTACTACTTTTCCTTCCCCTGTCAGATAAAAATGAAATCCCAGATAATCCACTCCCTGTGAAAGCGGGATAATCTGCGTCTTCTGATTCAGTTCCAGTTTCCTTTCTTTCCATATGTGACTGCGCATTTGCCGAAGACACTCTTTCAGATATTCCTTATCCCGGTGGATTAAAACCCCATCATCCATATAGCGCGTATAATAGCGGATCTGAAGCTTTTCCTTAATCAGCCTGTCCAATCCATCCAGATAATACAGGGCAAACCACGAGCTTGTCTGATTTCCCAGAGGCACTCCTTTCTGCGGCGTACATTCGTAACTGTCTATAAACAAACGGATTAATGCGCATACCTTTGCTTCCCCGCAGAACGCTTTCTGAAACAGGCCGTACAGAATATCATGGTCAATACTGTCAAAATATTTCCGAATATCATATTTTAAAAAATATCCGTCTGTTCCGTACTCCCGATAAAAACTGCGAAGAAAGCCTTCCAGTCGGTTCATCGCAAAATGCGTTCCTTTTCCGATTCTGCTTGCCGCATTGTCATAAATCAAATGCCGCTCCATAAACGGCTCAATTATATTGTCACATAACGTATGCTGTACGATTCTGTCCCTGTACTGCAGGGCATGAATTAACCTTTCTTTTGGGTCATGAATATGAAAACGCTCATATGGACGCACTTCATATTTTCCGTTTAAAAGCTCCCACCGTATTGTATAAAGCTGCTGCCCCAAATCCATTTCAAATTCAACGACTTCTTTCTTACATCTTTTTCCACGCCTTGATTTTTGATGTGCCCGATATAAAGCATCAAAGCTGCACATCATGTCATACGTCATCGTATTTTTTCACTTCCTTTCTTACCGCCGGGCAGGGCTTCTGTTTTTTAATGAATAAAACAGAAACCTCTGCAAGGAAGAAAAAGCCTCCCGTCTCTTCCGTCCGACAATATGTGTTTTTCCGATACCGGAAAGGAATTCGGTTCCTTTGAAAAAAGGCGCGGATGCCGTTTCCCCAAACAGCATTACAGGCCATATACTTTTCAAATCCACCCGCACACCAAGAGAATTATTTACATTATTGTTATTATTATTGTTGACCTGGCCGTCATAGTTGACATTGCATGTATTATTTGTATTATTGCCCGGCGTGCGCAGCCGCTTCAACCTTATCCCTTATATCTATTCTGGTCGCTCCGCGACCATGCAATCAACAGACGCGTCACCTCTGTTGACTGAACAGATACTTGCTCATACTGTTTTGGCAGGATACAGCCCTGCTCTCTTGCAATCAACGCTATATATCCCAAAAGTTTTAAATCTACATATGCATCTTTCTGGTATTCTTTTCTTCTTGCAATATGCCCCATATCTGTTTTATCCTGCACATATACCATATTTGCCCTGTATAAAGACTCTACAATATGCAGACTCATATTCTGCAGACGGCTAACAAACGTGAATCGAAATTTTTTTGGAGATTTGTCTGTCACAGTAAAAATATAACCTGCCAGATCTTTTGCTTTTACAATAACAGAAAGCTCACTGTCATTTTTTCTCATCCTCCAGGTATCCCTCCATCCCAACTTTGATCTATGAAAAACCCAGTTGTGCAAATATACAATTGAGACACCGGGCCTTTTGGCGCCGCCGGTTCTTAGATGCCGTATTTTGGCATCTTAGTACCGCTGCGAGCGCCAATGAGCGAAAGCGCGCCCGGAGGCCAATTGTATATTTGTACAACGGACGTCTTCCATTACCTGTTTTGCAGAAATATACAAAATTGTAATTTTGTAAACTCCCCGCCCGAAACGCAGCATTTTAATTCCATAATCCATCCCATACCATACTTCATAAACCGCCTATCCTGACCTTTGAAGTAAAAAAAAGCGTATAATAAACAAGACGACAAAAATATTATCCTGCCGTCTTATTTCGTATACCCAAAAACAGCTATTTTATCTTTGAATTTTATATAACAAGGAAAAAACCATATTGCCCCAATCATTTTTTTATGCTAAAATTTCCCTAAACAGAATATTTTGGCACAAACCTATTTACAAAATTACAATTCTGTAAACACCCCTGCCATCACATCACCAACCCCAGCCCATCCAGCTGCCTCATATGCTCCTCCCCCGTAGAAATCAAATAAATCCTCGTTGTTTCCGTCGAACTGTGTCCCAACACATCCGCCAGCTTTACAATATCCTTACACGCTGCATAAAACACCGTTGCAAAAAGATGCCTCAAATTATGCGGAAACACTTTTGAACTTTCCACTCCCGCTTCCCTGCAAAGATTTTTCATCTCCCTCCAAATCTGCTGCCTGGACAAAACATTCCCTCTTTCTGTCAGAAAAACTGCTCCTGAAATAATTCTCCGCTTCTTTGCATAAGAAAGCAGCTTCTTTTGTAATTTCCCGGAAATCAAAATTACCCGTGTTTTCCCTTTCATGGAAACTTCCGCCCTGCCCTTTTTTACTGCCTCCACCGTAATGTTTTTTACTTCCGACACCCGTATGCCGGTTCCGCAAATAGTCTCCATCAAGAGACAAAGCCGCTCTTTCCCCCGCTGTCTGGCCGCTGACACCAGACGCTCATATTCCCGCCTGCACAAATCCTTACCCTGATCCCGAAATGTCCTGCTCTGTACTTTCATAAATTTCAGCTTCAATTCCGTCCATCCCATAAACTGAAAAAATCCATTGACCGCTGACAGCATGGAATTAACGGTAGACGCCACATATCCTTTTTTGCACAGGGAATCTTTCCATTTCAGCACAAGCTCTTTATTCACATCCTTTTCGCCCGCCCATTTCAAAAATGCGCGAATATCCCTCATATATTTTTGAATCGTACCGTTTTCCCTCTCTTCACTGACAAGAAATTTCCCGTAATTATCAATATTCTTATCTTCTATCTGATAGTCCATATTTTCTCCCTTTTAAAAAAATCCAGGGACAGGCATAACTCATACGAATTACACCTATCCCTGTTCTTAAGAATAGCTCTGTCCGTCTATTTTCCTGTAAAATTATATGCCGTTTTCCTCTAAAATTACAATCTTATCCCCAGCTTTCAGTTTTAACGCGTTCGTACAGATACGGGAATAATAATCTGCCCTTTGCCGGAAATCTTTGCTGCTTCCATGTATCATCACCCTCTCAAAATTTCTCTACTATAGTTTCTTTTTCTCAACACTTTTCAAAAAAGTTTTCTTTAACTCTTGCGGCTTATAGAAAAAATGTTCTTCCGATTTACTCAATC
>CAOKHR010000150.1 GCA_948468325.1 uncultured Lachnospiraceae bacterium
TTATCGTTCTTTCCGCCGTCTCCGTACACCTGATTGATAACGATATGATCCCGCTGTGCCTCCACGGTTTTTACCGGCTCTGCCATAACTTCTGACAGTCTGCCTGTTTCTACACTGCTTGTTATAGTAACGGAAATCTTCTTGTTCTTATAAGCTTCTGTCAACTCAAAAAATTCTCCTGTGGCGCCGGAAATATCAGCACCGTCTGCCTGCCACTGATAAGACAGCGTACCTGTATTATTCGTTGCTTCATCTGCATAGAGAATTGCACCCACAATGGCATTGCCGCGAATGGAAACTTTACCGGTCAGTTCTTCCGGCTCCGGCTCGGGCTGTTCTGTGCCCCATTCACCGTCTGCAAGCGTTCTCGGACGCTTTTTCTCTATTTCCGCTTCCGTAATCTTGCCGCTCTTATAGTTTACAATCTCAAAGTCGCTGCTGTTGCTGTCTGTATCTGCAAAATTCTTTCTGCGGACAGATTTATGTTTTGAAACAATTTCATCCAGCGGCGGATCCAAAAGCGGCGTGCCTTCTACTGCCTCTTCATTTACGGAAACGCCGTCTACATAATCCGTACCATGATAAAGTACAACTTTATATCTCTTATTTGCAATTGTCTGTATTCCGGATTTACCGTCTGCTCCTGTGGGAAGCGTCCATTCCTGGTCAAAACCGTCCACATTCAGCATAAATGTCACCGGTTCCCCTGTCTCCGGATCCGTTGTCTGCTGTGCTTCACAGCGAATCAGATATGAGCAGTGCGGCGGAATCTCTTTTTTTCCGTCCAGCGCCAGATATACTTCTTCCTCTGTATATCCGCTTTCCCCCGTTCTTCCGGAATAATAACCAATCCTGTAACCGTCAAGATTTACCGTTTCTTCCGTTGGATTGTATAATTCAATAAAACTGTGGCTGATGGAAGCGTTGTCATTTTCTCCTCCGCCGAATACCTGATGTACAAGCAGATGATCGTTTTTAATTTCCTCTAAAATGGCTGCCGTTGCCGCACTTTCCAGTTTTCCTGTTTCAATGCTGCTTGTCACTTCAACGGTAATCACTTTGCCCAGTTCGCTTTCTGTCAGAGTACAGGTCTGATAGACTGCTCCCGAAATTTCTTTGCCGTCCGCTTTCCACTGATAGGAAAGACTTCCTGTATTGTTGCCGTCTATCAATTCCGCTGTCAGAACAGAACCGACCCTTGCCCGTACGGCTCCTTTAATTTCTACCGTACCGCTCAGTTCTTCCACCGGAAGCACTTTATCAAAAACTGCATAATTTGTTACATTTGAAATCAGACTGCCGGAAGAGTCCATTGCCCTTACCTGTATAACATTGCTTGCGCCTGATTTCCGCTCAAGGTTTTCATCGGAAGAAGTAAATACTGCTTTCTGCTCCGCAACATCTGCAATGCCTTCCTGAATGCCGTTTACATAAAATGCCACTTTTGCTATGCTGCTGTCTTTCACATTTGCCGTAAATGTCGTTACAGCCCCGGTATCAAGCCCTTCCGCCGTAACAGAAATTTTATCGGACGGCTTATATGCCCCAAGTGAATTTATCAGAACCGGAAGTGATTCAAACTGTGCGTCCATCCAGCCCAGACGGTTTACAAGAAATGTCTTTAACCGTTCCGTCGCAGCCTTAAAATCCATCACACAATCATACCTCTGAAGCCCTTCTTCATAATTTTTATCTCCGGATTCTTTCAGATATTCATAATCCTGGTCAATAATACCGCCTTCTTTAACAATATCATTAAAATTCTCTCTGTTTTCCCTGTAACATTCTAACATTTTCTGTACAAAATACGGATCTCTGATCAGGGAGATATACCAGGATGCACTCTGCGTGGATCCCCCCTGGGCACACCTCTGAATCATCCATACCTGATAATTCGATGTTTCTGACTCACTGACCAGACTGTTTGAAGTCCAATCCATATCCCATACCGGACCGACATAGAGCTTTTTGCCCAGATCCTTGTACATATAGGTACTCTTCTTCATCGTTTCCGTATTCCAGTAAAACTCATTTAAAATAAGATAACGGACGAGCGATTCTACATCCACAAGGTCACTGTAATGCTGCTTTCCCGCATAATCTTCCGTAAAGCCGACAGCATTTGCTTCATTTGCAGTGCCTGAAGATGTCTTCTTTACATTTAGATAAAAGTCTTCATTTGCCACACAGTCTTCGATTGCCTGTATATACTGCTGCGCATAAGTGAACAGCTCCGGATTGGTATTTACAAACTCCGGACTTTTAAACATAATCGGCAGTTTTTTATCCGTATAGAATTTCGACGCTTCATCAAAATATTCATCCAGTTCATATAAAAATCCGCCGGACACATCTACTCTGCCGTCCGCAGTTTTTGGAATTCCCTTATAGTAATCAGAAATCTTATACGTCTTATGATCATAGGTAACGCTTCCGCTCGTAATCCAGTCCATGTGTTCATTCAGGTAATCTTCCAGCGCTCCGGCCTTAATCGTAACACCGTCTGCCGCTTCTTTTGCCACAATGGCATCTGCTACGTCTTCCGCAAGATCTTCCCAGTTATAAATATTGACGCGGTTCTTATCAATCCGGACATTTCCCACAAGCTGATAATTTCCGGCATATGCACCGTTCAAAATTACATCTACATGCGTGGATTTTAAATACCGCATACCCATTTCTCCGGACAGATCATAAGACGTCGTATTACGGATCAGCGATTCGTCCATATAGTTTCCAAGAAGCGCCCAGTGTTTGCTGCTTCCGAATCCCATCAGATTTGTCTTGGTCTTTAACTTGATTTTATAAGGCAGTTTGTTATAAGAATACGGATTCCAGGTACTGTTTCCACGGCCGCGGATTTCAATTGCGCCGTCATATAAATCTACTTTATTAGCATTATCGCTGCTGCTGTTGAATTTATCGTTTCCCTGTATGCGCATCGTTGCGTCCTTGTAATATTCTTTGCTTGTAATCTTCCCGCCGTCATCCGTATCAATATACACAACCGGAAGCTTACTTATATACATATATACCGGTCCGTAGGAGCCGATCACTGAACCATCTTTGCTTGCCCTTGCCGTGACAGTCAGCATTTTTTCAAGATCTGCTTCCTCCGGCGTATATGACGCCGCAGTTCCTTTTGAAACGCCGTCGACTGACCACTGGTACGTACATGTAATATCGGCTAATCCATCGGCGAGGCTTGCTGTAAGCGGCTGTCCGATTACGGCATAATCCTGGTCAATCTTTAAACGGATATTTGACTTCACCGTAAGAGAAAAAGTCTTTGTCTTTCCGGATTTGGTAACGGCTGTCAGCACGCAGGCCGTATCTGCAAAAACACCTTTTACCGACACTGTGCCGTCCGCTTTTATCTCAAGCGGCGCATTCTCCTCCGTGCTCCATGTAATCGCCTCCTCTATTTCCCCAATATTTACGCTCATGGGAACTGTAAAATCTGACGTTACTGAAGCGTAAGAATCTCCGTCTGCAAAAGTCGGAACAATTCCGGCAAGTGCAAGAATCTCCTGGAACTTTTCGGAATCGGCACACTGCGTCAGTGTCATAAAACTCCCCTGTACTGCCGTCCAGTAATCCGGTTCCAGTCCGGTTAAAAGCGTTCCTGATTTCAAATCGCTTTCTGTTACTCTTGTTCCCGTTTGCTGCTGTCCGGATATAAAGTAACAGTTTTCAATATTTGCAAACATGTTTCCGCCGGAAATCCCGTGTCCTTCAGTATTTTTAAAAGTTACGTTTCCGGTAAAAACACAGGCGCTCATCAATGCAGGACTTAAATTCGCAATCCTGCCGACAATGCCTCCCACGTAATTCTGATCTGTGGAACTGCCGGATACAACATCTGCGCCAATATAAATATTTTTAATTGTAACTCCGCTGTTTTCGGCAGAAGCACCCCGGTCCGGCCTCATTTCCCCGGTCAGGCCGCCAACGCCTACCACATCACCGGAATCGGAAGGATTGCCTTCGACTTTTCCGTCTACAACCGCAATGTTTTCAATTACGGCATTTTTATTTATCTCTCCTGCCAAAATTCCAAGCGACAGATAATTTTCTCCGCTGGCTTTCATATCCACACAGATGTCCGTTCCTGCAAAAATCAAATTCCGCACAGCCGCCGGCTTTTGCGCATTGCTGCTGCTGACAATTCCAAAAAGGCCGTACTGCCATGAATTTCCCACGGCTTCGCTTTTTTTAATTGTAAGATTGGATATGATATGTCCCTGACCGTCAAATGTTCCCGAAAAAACATTGTCACCGGAAAATGCTCCTCTTTGTCCGACTCCCCCGCCGATCGGCGTCCAGCTGCTGATTCCTGACAGGTCAATATCCTGTGTGAGTATATAGTCTCCATCCATTGGATAATCCTGGTCTACACCTATCTTCGCCAAATCTTCCGCACTGGCAATCTTAATTGCTGAATCCCCGGCCATTGCTTCTATGCTGCCTGCAGGCATAATGCCTGTTCCCGACAGGCATAAAACCCAAATCAGCATCCAACTGGTAAATTTTCTCCAAAAATGTTTATTCTTACGCTTACTCATACCTTCCTCCGTTCTTCTTAAAATAACATACTCAAAATATATATCATCTTATTTTACACTTTCTATAAACCGCATAAATGCTTCTCTTCCTTCCGGCGTACATTTATACACACCGGCATCCTCCAATACTTCAGAAAATACAAGTCCGATTTCTTTTTGCACGATACCCTCAATATTTTCTTTTGTAATATTTTCATACTTCGGCAGAAATTCCTCTGCCCAGTCCGCATGTTTTGCCAGAGCCTCGTCTGCACGGAGATCTGCTTTTGCCAGTACTGCCTCCTGCAGCGCTGCCATTTCATCTTTTAACCTTGCCGGAAGCACGGCCAGTCCCATTACCTCAATCAGGCCGATATTCTCTTTTTTAATGTGGTGCAGCTTTGCATGCGGATGATAAACACCCATCGGGTGCTCTTTTGTCGTAATATTATTGCGCAGTACAAGGTCCAGCTCAAATAAACCGCCGCGCTTTCTGGCAATCGGCGTAATCGTATTATGCGGCTCACCGTCTGTCTCTGCCAGTATAAACGCCGCTTCATCCGTATAGCCTCTCCATGCAAGCAGAATTTTATCTGCCAGTTCAATCAGCCGTTCCTTATCTGCACAGTCCAGGCGGATAACAGACATCGGCCAGTGAACAATTCCTGCTTTTACATCATCAAATCCCGCAAACGAAATTTCTTTTTCTACCGGAGCTTTTGCCATGGCAAATTCATAACAGCCGCCCTGGAAATGGTCGTGGCTCAAAATAGATCCGCCCACAATCGGAAGATCGGCGTTGGAACCGACAAAATAATGCGGAAACTGTGCCACAAAATCCAAAAGCTTACCGAATGTTGCACGCTCAATTTTCATCGGCGTATGCATGGAATTAAATACGATGCAGTGCTCATTGTAATACACATACGGAGAATACTGGAAAAACCAGTCGCTGTTGTTAATCGTTACCGGAATAATCCTGTGGTTTTGTCTTGCCGGATGATTCACCCTGCCCGCATAGCCTTCATTTTCCCTGCAGAGCAGACATTTCGGATAACCGCTCTGTTTTGCAAGTTTTGCTGCCGCAATCGCTTTCGGATCTTTCTCCGGCTTGGAAAGATTAATCGTAATATCCAATGTGCCGTATTCGGTATCCGCCGTCCATTTCAGATCTTTTTTAATGCGGTATCTGCGGATATAATCTGTATCTCTGCTTAACGTATAAAAGTAGTCTGTTGCTTCTTTGGGATCTTTCTCATATAAGCCGTTAAATTTTGCAATTACCTCACCTGGTCTTGGCACTAACATGCTCATGATCTTTGTATCAAACAAGTCACGGTAAACTACGCCGTTTTCTTCGATAATGCCGTTTTCATATGCATAATCCAGTAAATCTTTTAAAATCCCCTCTAATGCTTCCTCCGCTTCTTCTCTTGTCATGCCGCCCTTTGCGGAATGTGCGGCATAAACTTCATCTTCCATTTCATCCAGCCGAAACAGCTCAAGCAAACGATTAATCGTAAAATGCTCATCTGCTTTCTCAATCAGTCCCGTTGCAAGTCCGTAATCTGTCAAATCCAAAATTCTTTCTAAAATCATGTCTTACCCTCTCCTTCATTGTATTTCGAAATTCGTCCGTTGAACGGCAGAGTTATTTGTCTGCAGGGCACGCTCCCGCTAATTGCTGCTCGCAGCGGTACATAAGCTGCTGCAATACAGCAGCTAAGTACCGGCGGCAGCAAAAAGCCCTG
>CAOKHR010000151.1 GCA_948468325.1 uncultured Lachnospiraceae bacterium
TATTTTTTTGATTTATCAAGGTTTATATAAAACTTTACAGTCATATTTTTTTTCAGTATAATAGAATTGTAAAACAGAAATGACGGAAAGTGAGGAAATTGTATGCCAACAGATATACAATATAAAGACGGTTTGAGAAAAGACAGGTTTTTAAATGATTTAATTATTGAAGCAATTAAAAATGGCGATACAAAAAAGCACTGGAATATCTGGAAAAAGATAACGAACGCATTGAAAAAGCATTGGAAGAATAACAGATAAAGGTATAAAGTCCATGTAGCAGGAAGGCTTTATACCTTTTTTATCAGGTAAGGAGGAAATTATGAAATCATTAGTGATAGCAGAAAAACCATCGGTAGCCAGAGATATTGCACGGGTGCTGCACTGTTCGAAAAAGCTTTCGGGAGCCATGGAGGGGGCAGAATATGTTGTCACCTGGGCGCTGGGGCATCTGGTTACGTTAGCCGATCCGGAGGAATACGACAAAAAATATGCCAAATGGGAGCTGGAAAGTCTTCCGATGCTGCCGGAAAAAATGAAGCTTGTAGTCATAAAGCAGACAGCAAAGCAGTTTAAAGAGGTAAAGACGCAGCTTTACCGCAAGGACATCGGGCGTGTAGTCATTGCCACGGATGCCGGAAGGGAAGGAGAGCTTGTCGCGCGCTGGATTTTGGAAAAGGCAGACTGCCATAAACCGATAAAGCGTCTGTGGATTTCTTCCGTTACCGATAAAGCCATACGGGAAGGATTTTCAAAATTAAAAGACGGAAGGGAATACAATGCCCTTTACGATGCCGCCGAAGCACGGGCCGAAGCTGACTGGCTGGTAGGCATCAATGCAACACGTGCGCTTACCTGTAAATATAATGCGCAGCTTTCGTGCGGCCGCGTGCAGACACCCACACTGGCGATGATTGCAGAGAGGGAAGAGGAAATCAGAAATTTTAAGCCGGAGGAATATTTTGGCATGCGTGTAAAAGCCGGAGGCATTAACTGGATCTGGCAGGAGAAAAAAAGCAAAGGAACGCGCACGTTCAAAAAAGAACGGATGCTGGAACTGGAAAAGAATTTAGACAGGAAGAAACTTGTCGTTACTGCGGTAGAAAAGACTTCCAAAAAAACGTTTGCCCCCGGACTTTATGATTTGACAGAACTGCAGCGGGATGCAAGTAAGAAGTTCGGTTATTCGGCAAAAGAAACGTTAAATATTATGCAGCGTTTATATGAAAATCACAAAGTGCTTACCTATCCGCGGACAGATTCCAGATATATCGGAACGGATGTGGCAGAAACTTTAAAAGAACGTCTGAAAGCCTGTGCAGTAGGGCCTTACCGGAAAGCGGCGGGCTCTCTGGCGATGAAACCGATTCGCACAAATGCGTCTTTTGTAGACAATAAAAAAGTCAGTGACCATCATGCGATTATACCGACAGAGCAGTTTGTGCAGCTTGAGCATATGACGGCAGAAGAACGAAAGATTTATGATTTGGTCGTGCGGAGATTTCTGGCCGTGCTTTATCCTCCGTTTGAATATGAGCAGACGACAATGTATGCAGAAGCGGCCGGAGAGACATTTCTGGCGAAAGGAAAGATTGTGAAAAATTCCGGATGGAAAGAAGCTTATGAAAATCCTGTAGATTTCGAGGAGGAAGAAGAGGAGGATTTGAAAGAACAAAAGCTGCCGGAGATGAAAAAGGGCAGTATATTAGAGACAGACCAGATTCAGATTACAAGCGGAAAGACAAAGCCGCCGGCTCCCTATGACGAGGCGGCGCTTTTATCGGCAATGGAAAAAAGAGGGCTTGGCACCGTAGCGACGCGGGCGGACATCATTGATAAGCTGTTTTATACTTTTTTAATGGAAAAAAGAGGCAAAGATATTTTTATTACTTCCAAGGCGAAACAGCTTTTAAAGCTTGTTCCGGAGGATTTGAAAAAACCGGAGCTTACGGCAGAATGGGAGAGGAAGCTTTCGGATATTGCAAAAGGCTCTTTGCAGAAACATGATTTTCTTGAAAATATCAGAAAATATACGGAAGAGATTATTTGCGGGATAAAAACGGGAGACGGGACGTTCCGCCATGAAAATCTGACAAACAAAAAATGTCCCGTATGCGGCAAAAGAATGCTTTCTGTCAATGGGAAAAACAGCAGGATGCTTGTATGTCAGGACAGGGAATGCGGACACAGGGAAACGGTGTCGAAAACGACAAACGCCCGCTGTCCGAAATGCCATAAGAAGATGGAAATGTATAAAAAAGGAGAAGAAGAAACATTTATCTGCGCATGCGGATATAAAGAAAAGCTCTCTGCTTTCAAAGCGCGCCGCGAAAAGGAAGGCGCAGGCGTAAATAAAAGAGATGTAAAACGCTATCTGGACAGGCAGAAGAATGAGGCAAAAGAGCCGATAAATAACGCTTTTGCAGATGCATTTGCAAAACTGAATCTAAAATAATAACGAAAAAAAGTTTTTGTCAGAATAAAACTAAATTTTATCGACAGAAAATGTGAATTTTTGTATTCCTTTCATGGTATGAATATGCAGTAAGGAGGTAATAATACATACCCTCCTGCATATATTATAGTAACAAATAAAATGCCGTAGATGTACAGTTCACCGGAGAAATTCACCGGTAAAAGAGGAAGGGAGAAAAATTCATGGCAGATAAAATTTTTGAAAACAACCAGGTATCTATTGTAGGGACGATTATATCCGATTTCCGGTATAGTCATGAGGTATACGGAGAAGGCTTTTATATGGTAGACATTTCTGTTAACCGTCTAAGTGATTTTGTAGATGTGATTCCCATTATGGTATCCGAGCGGATCGTAGATACGACACAAAACTGCATAGGTCAGATGGTCTATGTAACAGGACAGTTTCGTTCCTACAACAGGCATGAAGAAAAGAAAAACAGGCTTGTGCTTTCTGTTTTTGCAAGGGAACTGGAATTTATTGAAGAGGAAACGGAGGAATACAAAAGCAATCAGATTTATCTGGACGGTTTTGTATGTAAAGAACCGATTTACCGGAAAACTCCGTTGGGAAGAGAAATTGCTGACTTGTTAATTGCTGTGAACCGTTCTTACGGGAAATCAGATTACATACCCTGTATCTGCTGGGGAAGAAACGCAAGATTTGCTTCCGGTTTTGAAGTGGGCAGCCACGTCGAAATCTGGGGCAGAATACAAAGCAGGGAATACGTAAAAAAAATCGGAGAAAATATAACGGAAAAAAGGGTTGCTTATGAAGTGTCTGTAAGCAAAGTAGAGCGCTTAGAATAAAGTTTGCTTTTTTGGTAAATATATGTTATTTTAATAAAATCTGGAGATAGAAATATGTATTTTGAACAGAAGAAGAATTAAAGCTGCCGGTAAGGCAGGGGAGGTTATTATGGCAACAGGAAGCGTACAGGTATATTATGGCGCAGGAAGAGGCAAATCAACTGCGGCATTGGGAAGGGCAATACTTGCTGCTTCAGCAGGAAAAACAGTTTTTATCATTCAGTTTCTAAAAGGAAAAACCAATGAAGGAATGGAGTTTTTAAAGCGCCTTGAGCCTGAAATAAAAATTTTCCGTTTCGAGAAGTCTAAGGAATATTTTAATGATCTTTCGGAAGCAGAACAGTTAGAAGAAGTGAAAAACATCAAAAACGGAATTAACTTCGCTAAAAAGGTTCTTTCTACGGGAGAGTGTGACCTGCTGATTTTAGATGAAGTATTGGGACTTGTGGATCAGGGCGTGATTGAGTCGGAAGAATTGAAAAATCTCATTTCTGTCAGACTGGAAGACATGGATTTGATTCTTACCGGACGTGTATTCTGCAATGAAATTCATCCTTATGCAGATGAGATTTTCCATCTTATATCAGAAGATTAGGCTATGCTATTGACAAAAGTATGACAGCGTGCTATATTGCATTCAAAACAAGAACAGAATAATACCGGATAGAGGTTGCGTGATTCATCAGTAGCCTGTCGGATACAGCAGATGTAGCAGAAGGCAGGTGAAAGGGGAGAACGCCGAAAGAAGATGTTTTCTGCAGGCATTTTCTTGGGTGTATATTGAAGAAATATATGACTGTCATCTTTTTGGATAAGATGGTGCGCTATCATTATAATGAAAAACTTTATGCCGGCTCATAAAAAGAGCCGGTTTTATTACGCAGTGTCCAGCAAAATGCACCAGCGATGCGTGCTGCCGGATCTTAAATTTTATCTGAAAACTGCAAGAATACAGGAGGAAAGGAATATGGCGATTTTTAAAGGTGCCGGTGTGGCAATTGTAACCCCGATGAAAGAAAATTTTGAGGTAAATTATGAAAAGTTAGAGGAATTGATTGAATTTCAGATTGACCAGGGAACAGACAGCATTATCATTGCAGGTACGACAGGGGAAAGCTCAACGCTTTCCATGGAAGAGCATAAAGAAGTAATTGAGGCGGCTGTCCGTTTTACAAAGCACAGAATTCCGGTTGTGGCAGGAACAGGGTCAAATTGTACGGCTACGGCGGTGCAGCTTTCAAAAGAAGCAGAAGAAGCGGGAGCAGACGGGCTTTTAATTGTAACGCCTTATTACAACAAAGCGACACAGAATGGGCTGATCCGGCACTATACAGAAATTGCGGACAGCGTAAAGCTTCCGGTAATCATGTACAATGTACCTTCCCGTACCGGATGTAATATTCTGCCGGAAACTGCGGCATACTTATATAAAAATGTGGAAAATATCGCAGGAATCAAAGAAGCTACCGGAAGTGTGGCGCAGGCTGCCAGAACAATGTATCTGACCGACGGTAAAATTGATATGTATTCCGGCGAAGACGGAATTGTAGTTCCGCTTCTGGCCATTGGAGCCATCGGCGTGATTTCCGTATGGTCAAACATAGCGCCGAAAAAAGTGCATGATATGTGTATGAAGTTTTTTGAAGGAGACATTGCAGGCGCTGCAAAAATACAGCTGGAAGCAGAGCCGTTAGTAGATGCGCTGTTTAGCGAAGTGAATCCGATTCCGGTGAAAAAGGCATTGAACCTTATGGGCATGGAAGCAGGCCCTCTCCGTATGCCGCTTTGCGAGATGGAAGAGAAAAATGCGCAAAAATTAGCAGAAGTGATGAAAGCATACGGATTAAATGTAATATAAATTTATCATGTAAAGTAACATTATAAGACCACTCTGCAGGAGAGTGCCGTATTGGGATACCCTTTAGGATAAACATTATGGGACTACTCCGCAGGGATGTGATATACAGGGATGCTCTTTAGGGTAGACTGCCTGGCAGGAGCATGTCATATTGGGATGCCTGCGGGGAGATAATATACATTTGGAGGAAACTATGACGAGAATTATTATGCATGGCTGCAATGGAAAGATGGGAAAAATTATTTCAGAAATCTGCAATGAAGATCCGGATACTGCGATTGTTGCAGGTGTAGATATGAAAGACACCGGAGAACATGCATATCCGGTATTTACGGATATAACAAAATGTGATACAGACGCAGATGTAATGATTGATTTTTCCAATGCGGCAGCAGTAGATCTGGTACTGGACTATTGTGTAAAAAAGAAGCTTCCGCTGGTTTTATGTACAACAGGGCTAAGTGAAGAACAATTGGAGAAAGTGAAACAGGCTGCAGCCTCCACTGCCATTTTAAAATCGGCAAATATGTCGCTTGGAATCAATACATTGTTTGAAATTCTGCAGAAGGCAGCAAAAGTACTGGCTCCGGCAGGGTTTGATATAGAGATTGTAGAAAAGCATCATAATCAGAAACTGGATGCTCCGAGCGGAACGGCGCTTGCACTTGCAGATGCTATGAATGAAGCGATGAATGATGCATATGAGTATAAATATGACCGCAGTAAGGAGCGTAAAAAGAGAGAAAAAAGTGAAATCGGAATTTCTGCTGTCCGCGGAGGAACGATTGTTGGAGAGCATGAAGTGATTTTTGCCGGCAAAGATGAAGTGATTGAAATTAAACATACTTCTTATTCGCGCTCTGTCTTTGGGAAAGGAGCGGTAGAAGCTGCAAAATTCTTAAAGGGAAAAGAAGCAGGGATGTATGATATGCAGAAAGTAGTGAGCATGCGTTAATATGAAAAGCTGTTATGAAATCAAAGAAACTCATAACAGCTTTTTGCATTATTTTTTTAAACCGGAATCCGCAACATATTTTTTAATGAGATCGGAAGAGCACACGTCTGAACTCCAGTCACGAATCCGATTCAAG
>CAOKHR010000152.1 GCA_948468325.1 uncultured Lachnospiraceae bacterium
TTGTGACGGATATTTCCATACTTTGTCCGTCTTGGCTCACTTATATTTTTGATTTCCTCTTTTAATTTTTTTATATCCATATCCACTATTTTAATTTATTTTTTGAAAAAGTAAATGCTGTTGCCCTGGGTAATAGAAAACAAATTCTTGACACACAAGGAAACGTGTAATATACTATTAAAGTCTGTAAATAGTATAGAAATGCAAGCCAAGGCCCCGGTGAGCATTTAAACTATAATATTATGGCAGGAGAATAACGTCCGGACATACGGGATTCTGACTGTCAGAGGTAAAGGTAAAGTAGTTTTGATAATTTCAAGGAGGGAAACCAATGAAAACATTTGTGGCTAACCCTGCATCCATTGAGAGAAAATGGTACGTAGTGGACGCTGATGGAATGACATTAGGACGTATGGCAGCCGAAGTTGCCAAAGTATTAAGAGGAAAGAATAAACCAATCTATACGCCGTATCATGATACAGGTGATTATGTGATTATCATAAATGCGGAAAAGATTAAAGTGACCGGCAAAAAGTTATCTCAGAAGATTTACTACCATCATTCCGATTATGTAGGAGGAATGAAAGAAACTACATTAAAAGAAATGTTAGCAAAGCATCCGGAACGAGTTGTTGAATTTGCGGTAAAAGGAATGCTTCCGAAAGGACCGCTGGGAAGACAGATGTATAAGAAACTATTTGTATATGCTGGACCGGAACACAAGCATGCAGCTCAGAAACCAGAAGTTTTGACATTTTAACCGGTAAGGAGGTAAATTACATTGGCTAACGCAAAATATTACGGAACAGGAAGAAGAAAATCATCTGTTGCGAGAGTATATTTAATACCAGGAA
Source organism: uncultured Lachnospiraceae bacterium (assembly GCA_948468325.1). GTDB lineage: Bacteria > Bacillota > Clostridia > Lachnospirales > Lachnospiraceae > Roseburia_B. Next base: position 855 of record CAOKHR010000152.1, read on the forward strand.
CAGGTAAAGTAACAATCAATAAAAGAGACATTGATGAATATTTGGGAATGGAAACATTGAAGATGATTGTTCGTCAGCCATTAGTAGCGACAGAGACAGTCGATAAGTTTGATGTATTAGTAAATGTAAAGGGCGGCGGATATACAGGCCAGGCCGGTGCAATCCGTCATGGTATCGCAAGAGCGCTGCTTCAGGTAGATGCGGATTACAGACCTGTTTTGAAATCAAACGGATTCTTAACACGTGATCCGAGAATGAAAGAGAGAAAGAAATACGGTCTCAAAGCAGCCCGTCGGGCACCACAGTTCAGTAAGAGATAATTACAAGCAGAATAAGAGATTTTATAAAACCCTTGAATGTCAAGTATTTTCAAGGGTTTTCTTTATGTATGTCAGGAGAGCTTCATTCTCCATACAGCGCAGACCTTTGGGACGTTTCCGCCATGCATAATAACCGCTTTTCGAAACCTGAAGCCAATGCGCCATCTTTGCGATCGGTATTTGGGGCGGTTCTGCTCCATATAAAGGTAACGGGTCACTTCAGGTTCTTTGCAAAGAAAGCGCTTGCTTTTTTTAGGAAATCATTTTCCTCTTCCAGATTCTTTATGCGCTTTTTCAAAGCGTGCAGTTCGGCATCCTCCTGATGCAGATTCCCACTGCCTACAAATGGTTCCGCGGGATGTTCCCTAAAGTGGGACATCCATGTATACAGGGTATTTACGTTGACACCAAGCTCCCATGCAGCCTGTGCCGCGGATACTCCTGACTGCACCCTCTTACATGCCTCTTCCTTGAATTCGATACTGTACGTCTGTGCCATAATCTTTCCTCCTGACTCTGCTGGATAGATTATACCACTCGTTCTATATGTCTATCAAATGGGGTATAAGACACCGTTTACATCGCCCTTGGCTTTGACATGAATAGGAAAAAAGACGTCCTTGGAATTTACGTGGGAGAAAATGAAAGCGCAAAGTTCTGGCTGTCCATTATGAACGGCTTAAAGAACCGCGGAGTAGAAGACATCCTGATTGCCTGCGTGGATGGGCTCTCCGGTTTTCCCCAGGCGATAGAAGCGGTTTATCCGCAGACGGAAATCCAGCAGTGCATCATCCACCAGATACGCAATTCCACGAAATTTGTGTCCTATAAGGACATCAAAAAACTGATGGCGGACTTAAAGCGCGTATACGCTGCCCCGACAGAAGAGACAGCATTAAGTGAGCTTGAACTGTTCAAGGACAAATGGGAGGCAAAGTACCCGAAAATCTACAAATCCTGGCACGACAACTGGGCAACCCTGTCCACTTATTTCAAGTATCCGGAAGCAGTCAGACGGCTGATATATACCACGAATGCCATAGAAGGGTTTAACCGCCAGCTTCGGAAAGTGACAAAATCAAAGACGGTATTCCCAACCGATGACAGCCTGTTAAAAATGCTGTACCTGGCAATGATGGACATCACCAAAAAATGGACGGGCCACCGGCAGGACTGGGGTCAGATCCATTCCCAGTTGGAAATATATTTTGAGGAGAGGCTTTCCGGCAGGAATCTGTAAAGAGGTATTTTAAGAAACTGCATTGACGGGTTCTGAAATCTTTGTATAATACAGACAGGGGCAGAACCAGAAAATCCGGCTCTGCCCCGTTGCAACTATTCATAAATCTTACATCTATTTTTTGAGTTTCTTCTGAAACTTGAAACGGTCTCGACAGCCAAAACTGTCTCGCTAATAAAAGTCTAACTTTTAGGGGTCACCTCATTTATCATAGAAGACCTGATATTATATATAATTTACAGAAATTTTTTCAAACTCTCAAATCGGGCGATACAACCTTATGGAGAAACCATGATATTCTTTTTTTGTACGGTGTCGATGAAGAATTGAAAGATACTTTTTATGATATAATATTATATCATATACACAAGGACATAATAATATGCTAAAATCCCGCTTCTGTCTATTGTCAGCAACGGGATTTTAAATCTGTCTTATCTGTAAAGTTAAGCTTACATATCTGCAAGCAGAGCTGCAATCTCCTCCGGCGTCATTACATGTCCGAGGTTTGATGTTTCATTCTCTTCTTCTATTTCAGGTTCCGGCTCTGGTTTTTCGTTTATTTCACTAAGCAAATCTGCAATTTCTCCGGGAGTCATATTTTTTCCGGATTCCAGATTTACTTCTGCTGTTTTGGTCTTTTCCTCTACTGTACTATCAATCTCATTAAGTAAAGAAGAAATCTCATCCTGTGTCATCTGCTTTCCGGATTCCGGTATCACAAACGCTTTCTCTATTACAGGTTCTTCCCGAATCACTGGCTCCGGCTGCATTATAGTTTCTGCGGCCATTTGAGGTTCTTCCTGTATCACAGGTTCTGTTACTATTTGCGGCTCTTCCTGTTTTACAGTCTCCACTGGCATTTCTGGCTCTTCCTGCATTACAGTTTCCGCTGGCATTTCTGGCTCTTTTTGCATTGCAGTTTCCACTGTTATTTCTGGCTTTTGCTGCATTACAGTTTCCACTGGCATTTCTGGCTCTTTTTGCATTGCAGTTTCCGCTGCTATTTGTGGCTCTTCCTGCATTTCAGTTTCCGCTGCTATTTGTGGCTCTTCCTGCATTGCAGTTTCCGCTGCTATTTGTGGCTCTTCCTGCATTGCAGTTTCCGCTGGCATTTCTGACTCTTCCTGTATTACAGGTTCGGCTGTTATTTCAGATTCCTTTGATATTACAGATTCGGCTGCTATTTCAGGTTCTACTGGCACTTCGGTTTTTTCCGCTATTACCGGAGCAGGCTGTACGTCAGGATCTTCTGGTGCAGCTTCTGCTGATACTGAAGGATCTGTTAACAGCACAGGTTTTTCTACGATTACAGGCTCTACTGATATTTCGGATACCTTTTGCATCATTTCCTCATTTGCCGAGGCAATTTTTTCTTCAACTTCCTGAATTATCTCATCCTTTAATACATGAATACTCGCTTCTATATCAGAAGATACTGCAGAAATTTCGGCTCTTATATTTTCCTGTATCTTTGCCAGAACCTCTGTAATTTCCTGCGGGTTAAATTCCGGAGCAGCTTCCTTTTCCGGCTGATTCATGCTGCTTATTACATCATTCATTTTATTCTCAAAAGAACTGATACTTTCCAGAAGCTTCTCATTTGAATTCATGATTGCAACAGCATTTTCTTTGTTTCTTTTAATGGTTACTTTTCCTACTGCTTTTTGTGCCTGTATTAGCTCTTCTGTCGGAACTTCAGAATTTTCCCTGATTCTGTCTAATGTTCTTTCAATATCTAAAAAACTCTGTTTCATGGAAACATAAGAAACTTTCTGTGCTTTGTAAATACTCTCATATTCATTTCCACGGGCCAATACTCTGTCGTTTTGGATTTTAAAAGAAAAGTCTATAATCAAATACACCAGACACAACATAACTAACCCTATAATCCCCAGTAAAAGGTAACTTTTCGAAAAATTCATCATCAAATACAATTCAATGATAAAAAGTGCCGCTAAAATTATAATAGCAAACGTCATCTTAAGTCTTATTTTACCCGACTTATTTTCCTGCTGCAGTTCTTTTTCCTCCTTCATATACACCATCCTCTGTTTATTATTCATATGCATATTTTTATTCTATCATAAGATGTATCTTTTTGAAACTTAATTATTTGCATAATAGTTATAAGTATCATAAAATTCTTTCGGAACTTCAAGATTCTTATTTTCTCTGCGCTTAATTCTCATTTCCCACTCTCTTTTCTTTTCTCCAAAGTTTTTCTGATGCATCATCAATGCATCTGCAAATGCAGCATTCGTCTTTAGATTTTCCCTGATTTCTTTATTAAAGGGACAATAGGTAGCTAAAATCAGCCTTGCAACTTTATTTAATTTCATTGCTGCTTTTGATTCATAATAAATCCAAAGTTCATAATCTATCAGGAAAATTTCTCTGCTGTTATTTCTCGCTTTTAAAATCTGTGCCTTAATCTTTTCTCTTTTTTCTTCTGTTAGGTCACGGTTCTTTCGGTAATACTGTATATAATCCATATATTCTGAAGTCAGAGATTTATACTGAATATTATTCCAGGCTGCTCCCTGTTCACATCTGCAGTATTCCCAGTGAAATCTTCCAAATGCCTTTGTAACTAATTTGTCAACTTCATTTTCTGTAATTGTCGGGAAAATAAATCTTCCCGGCGTATCGCGTTTTTTACCTGTAATCTCCTGCCACATGGAAGAAGCCGTTCCATATACAGGGCACAAAATAACATCCGGATAAACGTGTTTTAATACATATTCTTTTTCTATCTTAAGTTCCGGATTTGTATAAAGCACTTCCCGCTGAAAAATCGTAAAATCTTTCTTTTCCAATTCTATAATAGCCTCACAAAGATTTTCTTTTGTAAGGAAAAGCCTGTCAATATGGCCGTAAATTTCATCCTTATAAAGAATCGGAACATATGTAGAAAGCTTGCCGTTTACAATCTTATTATTGCTGACAAACATATTGCTGATTTCAAACCTTACTTTTCTCGGATTATCCTCTAAAAGCTCTTTTTCCTGCTTTTCATTAATATTTCCGACACGTTTTTCCTCCCGCAGCCAGTCCCGGTAATCCTGTTCAAAAGAATTTCTGGAAGGTTCCTTCTTCCCATAGTAAATTTCTTTTAACCATTCTGCCATTGTATATATCTGGCAGTCAAGCTGCTTTGGCTTTCTTATTATCATTTCATACAAGTATAAAATCTGCTCTTCATCCAGCAGGCGCTCGTCAATATAACCATAATCTAAAAACATTTTAACTGCCAAAGGTACATTTCCGTTGTCAAACCATTTAAAAATAATTTTCTCGTACAAAACAAAGAAGTAATCCGTAATTTGTTTTTTGAGCCTTCTTATATCATCCTGGGTTGACAGACGATCTTTTGCATTGACAAATGCATCAATAGCAGTTTTGATATTTTTCTTTTCGCTTTCTCCTATGCCCGCATATTTTAAAATCTGATGCAGAGAATTTTTTAATTCTGCTATCGGATCTTCAACCTCCATGCTGATTTCTTCCTGACTGCTTTCACTGTCTTCTTTTACAGACGGTGTATTTAAGATTTCCGAAAATTTATTTTTCAAGTCCGAAAGATAAGTTACTTCTTTTTCATCAACAAAATATTTTCCGGTTTCATTCCAGTAAATTTTATCCAGATACTTCATAATATCCTGCGAAGATTTCAATACTTCCTGAATTACTTCCGCAATTTCTTTTGTCTGATAAAGCGCCATTGTTTTGCTGTTATAATAATATTTCTTATGTACGTCAAGCAATACTTTAGCATATTCCTGATAATTGGTAATCTTATCATC
>CAOKHR010000153.1 GCA_948468325.1 uncultured Lachnospiraceae bacterium
CCCTCTGTTTTCGGTGTATAACTTGTGTATCCGCTCATTGTCGTTCCGACTATATCTACACCAAGCTTCCAGGCATTTACTCCTTCTTCATAAGTCGATATGTCTGCCATAAGAATTGCATCCGGATATTTTGTGCGTACTTCCGTCACAAATTCACTGATGGTTTTGCCGTCTCCCCGCTTCTGATTCGTACAGTCAAGCGCGATAACGTCCGAACCTGCCGCCACAAGATCATCTACTTCCTTCATCGTAGGTGTAATATAGCTTTCAAATCCGTCATATTTGACTTTTACCAGTCCGATTACAGGAAGTCCCGTCTCCTCTTTAATCGCTATCACATCGCGAATGCTGCTGGTTCGAATTGCAGGAGTGCCTGCCTGCTTTGCAGCCCTTGCCATAAGGTACATAATGGATTTCTCCTCTACGTAAAGCGGCTCTCCTTTGACTGCCTGACAGGATACAATCAGCTTCCCTCTTATTTTTTCAAAAAATTCTTCTTTTTTCAATGCCGGCCTCCTAACAATATGCCTGAATAGCTTCATCAATCATGGCTGCACATTTTTTCACCTGATCCATATCCTCCGGAAGAAGCGCAGGCAAAGGCTTACGAACGCTTCCCAGCTCCAGCCCTTCACGAATCTTCATAATTTCTTTCATAACGGCATAAAGATTTCCGTGGCATGCACACATAGCATAGACAATTTCGTCTGCCGCATTCTGCACTTTTCGTGCCTCTTTGATATTTCCTGCATCTGCCAGTTCTTTTATTTTCAGATACAGCTCCGGCATAACGCCGTATGTGCCGCCGATTCCTCCGTCTGCCCCCATTGCAAGTCCGGAAATAAGCTGCTCATCCGGCCCGTTAAAGACAATAAAATCTTCTCCGCCTTCCATCTTGAACATCTGAATATCCTGAACCGGCATGGAACTGTTCTTTACTGCCACTACTCTTGGATTTTTAATCATTTCCCGAAACAATGGCATCGTCAGCGCAACACCTGCGAGCTGCGGTATGTTATAAATCACAAAATCCGTATTCGGAGCCGCGGCAGAAATATCATTCCAGTAATCGGCAATTGCATACTCCGGCAAATGAAAATAAATCGGAGGTATCGCTGCAATCGCATCTACACCAAGACTTTCCGCATGAGCTGCAAGCTCCTGGCTGTCTTTCGTGTTATTGCATGCTACATGGGCAATCACTGTCAGTCTGCCTTCCGCAGCTTTCATCACATGCTCTAAGGTCAGCTTTCTGTCTGCAACTGTCTGATAAATACATTCACCCGATGACCCGCCGACATAAACGCCTTTTACACCTTTTTTTATCAAATGCTTTGTTAACTGTTCTACGCGCGCCCCGTCTACTTCTCCGTTCTCGTCATAGCACGCATAAAACGCCGGGATGATTCCCTGGTATTTTTCTATATTTCTCATATAACTTTCCTTTACTCCTGTACATCTTCCAGATAAAATTTTATAACTGCTTTTTTTACCGCTGACGGCGTTCCTGCCGCAAGCTTTACCATATGGGCATCTTCCGGAAAAACAATAAGCGCTTTTCCCGGAGATAACCGCATATAATGTTCCGGCGCCCCCGTAACTTCGATTAAGTCTTTCTCCTGGTCAACAGATTTTATGGAAACTTTGGAAATTTCCGAAACACCGACCATCTCTTCTCCTTCGATTGTCATTTGAATATCTGCATAGTGATTATGCGCTTCAAAAAACCCTTCATCCTCCGGGATCGTCTCATAATCGAAAACATTCATATATACTAAGTTTCCGTTTATTTCATAATGACCGGCTCCAAAACCATCCAGCGGATGACTGCCTAAAAAATCGATTGCTTCGTCCAGATATTTTCCCAGTCCGCGGTACCGCTTTAAACTTTCCAGTTCTGCATAAATCATAGAATCACTCCATTATCCTTATGGACAAAATACTAACCCTTTACAGCTCCCATTGTAATTCCTTTTGTAAAATATTTCTGGAAAATTAAAAAGATTACGATAATCGGAATTGCAGCCAGCGAAGCGCCCGCCATAATCAATCCGAAATCTGTCGCATTTTCCGCCTGCAGTTTTGCAATACCAAGCGAAATCGTCAGATTTTCCGTACTGCTTAACATAATCAGCTGCATAAAATATTCATTCCAGGAATTGATAAACGTAAAAATTGCCAGTGCGCCAATTCCAGGTTTTACCATAGGCAGCACAATCGTACAAAATGTTTTCCATTCGCTTGCGCCGTCGATTTTTGCCGCTTCCATCATTTCTCCCGGAATTCCTTCCGAAAACTGCTTCATCAAAAACACGCCAAAGGGCCATCCGACAATTGGCAGAATAACGGCCCACATTGTATTATACAAATTTAACGCCGACATCTCGCGAAGCAGCGGAATCAGGATAACCTGTTTTGGCAGTGCCATGGCACATACGATTAAAGTAAACACGAGCTTGCGTCCGACAAACCTCTTCTTTGCCAGGGCATATCCCGCCATCGCCGCCGTAATGCAGGTCAGGATCATAGACATCACCGACATAAAAACAGTATTTATAAGCCACCGGATTGCCCCCGGTACAATCGGCCCTGTAAATTCAATGCCTGTAAACGGAATATGAAACTGCCAGAGCGGCGCCTGCTGTTTGCTGAATAATTTGTCATAGTTATCCAATACCCATTCATGCGGCCACCACTGCGGTGTCGTAGAATTAATTGCGGCACGCGTCTTAAAAGATCCCGTAATAATCCAATAAAGAGGAAAGAAAAATGCAATCGCAAAAATAACAATGACAATGACAGACACTATCTTATAGCAGGTGCTGCGGTTAAATTTTGATGTTTTCATAAATGCTTCCCTCCTTATTCTGATTTTGCCATTTTAAACTGCAATGCAGAAAGAACTGCAATAATAATCGCCAGAATTACGCCCATTGCATTTCCGTAGCCATAACGATACAGCTTAAACGCATTGTAGTAAATGTAATACATGATTGTATCCGTACTGTGATTTGGCCCGCCGCTGGTCAAAAGCTGAATCAGGGCAAAGCACTGAAAACTGTTGATCGTCGTAATGACAAGTATGTACAATGTCGTTGGCATAATCTGCGGCCATTTAATTTTCCAGAAACACTGGAATTTCGTTGCTCCATCCACTTCCGCCGCTTCCACAAGCGACTGGTCTACATTATTCAATGCCGATACATACAATACAATCGGCTGCCCCACGGAAGTCGTCAGAAGAATGATAATGATGCAGGCAAGCGCATACTTTTCATCTCCCAGCCAATTTATGTTCCGGTCCAGAACTCCCGTTTTATTTCCAATATAATTAAAAATACCATAGTAATTATTAAACATCCATCTCCATACAACGGTTACGGCAACCGATCCTGTAACGACCGGAAGATAAAAAATTACACGGAATGCGGAGCAAATAGGACCTGTCAGATTATAAATGACAGAACTGACCCATAATGAAAAAATACAGGTAACAGGTACAGAAACAACTACAATGATAACCGTATTCTTCAGTGCTCCAAGAAAAATACTGTCCTGAAACAATTCTTTATAATTGGAAATGCCGATAAAAATATCCTCACGGTTCATCGTGGAATCAAAAAAACCTGTGTAAATACACATTATCATAGGATAAATCACAAACCCCACAAAGAATACAAGACTTGGAAGCATAAAAGAATAGCCGGCCAGCGTTTCCCGACGCACCAGCGCTTTGCTCATAGGATTTTTCTTCTCCAAAAAACCCCCTCCTCCCAGATAATATTTTTAGTATAAACCCCTTCCCATGGCATTTTGCATGGGAAGGGGCTATTTTTCTTAACTGAATTGTTTACTGTGCTGCTGCCGCTGCCGCATTTGCCGTCGTAACGAATTCATCTACTGCTGTCTTAACATCTGTTCCGCTTCCGATCTGTTGAAGCATATTCCACCATGCCGTACGAGCTTCTGCCCATCCGCCGACAACCTGATAATAGTCGCCCATGTATGGAACGAATACAGAATACTCAGTCATTAACTCATCATCCGAATAAATATTTCCAAGATCCTTTACCGGCCAGTAGCTGGATGCTTTTACGCTTTCTACTGCCTGTGTCTCATCATTTGCCATGAAATCAATGAAAGTTTTTGCTGCAGAAATCTTAGCTTCATCGCCGTTATCGAAGATACCGAATCCCCAGATACCGCCGCAAAGCTGCGGATCACCGCTCTCTGTCGGGAATGCCATTGGAAGAACATCGAAATTGATTGCATCCGCATTGCCCTTCTCCTGCGCTACATTCCAGCAGAATGCCATGCCCAGCGTACCATTGCAGAACAGGTTGATCTCATCGCCGCCAGCGATGGATGAATCAAATTTGATACCTTCCATGCTGTTTAACAGTTCAAGCGCTTTGATGTTCTCATCACTGCCTGCTGTATATTCTGTATGCTCTGCGTTTGTAAATGTTCCGCCGTATAAGTTGTTTACTAATGCACGTGTTCCCTGGTCACCGCCCTGGCCGCTGCAATATACTGCGCCAACGTCTGTCTGACCGGAATCATAAACTGCCTTTACTGCCTTCTGGAAATTTTCCGTTGTCCATGTACGTGTCTCTTCATCAAGATACTGAAGCGCATCCGCTGCTTCAAACATATCTCTGTTGATTGCCATTGTGTGTGCCGTCATACAAAGCGGATACTCATAAAATACACCATTTGCATCCTGACATGCATTCTCAACAGAATCATAAATAGCTTCTTTTGCATCATCTGTCCACAAATCAGCAAGGTCAACCATCAATCCTTTTGCTCCCCAGTTTGCAACAAGACGTTCCGGCCCTTCCAAAACGATGTCCGGCGCCTGGCCTCCCTCAATTGCCGTATTGATCTGATCATCACCATTGGTGTAATCCAGATACTCTACCGTTACGTTAATGTCCGGATGAGCTGTTTCAAAATTCGAAATTAATCCGTCTACAGTAGCGGAATCACCCCAGTTTCCAATCGGATATGTCCACAGTGTAATGTCCGTACTTTCTGCAGAATCTCCGCCAGCAGGCTCTGCGTCATTGTTGCTTTCCGTTGACGGTGTGGCTGCGTTGTCATCTGCATTTTTCTGTGTGTCAGAACTACTTCCACACGCAGCAACTGAAACTGCCATAATAAGGCTTAAAGTCAGCGCTGCAATCTTACGATATTTCATACTTTTTCCTCCTTTTTTCACATAATCAGCTTTTCAGATTATGTATATTTCACGATTCTATTCTACATTCTCACCTGTTTTTTGTCAATCTTTATTTAAAATTCTTAGATTTCAAATAAATTGAAAAAAATTTTTTATATATATTGCACAAATCCTAAATATGCTTTACTATTAAGACTACAGATGAAATAAGGAGGCCAAGCATGAACACGATGACACTTGATATTGGGGGTACTGCAATAAAATCCGGCATTTTCAAAAACGGTGTTTTATCAGATGTCACAGAAACCCCTACCGAAGCAAACCAGGGCGGTGCACATGTTGTAGAACGCGCAATTGAAATAATTGAAGATTACCGTGCGCGCCATGATTTTGGACAAATCGGAATCAGCACTGCCGGACAGGTAAATCCGGCAACTGGAAGCATCATCTATGCCAACAGCAATATTCCCGGATATACAGGCACCAGATTAAAAGATACAATGGAAAAAACATTCGGACTGAAAACCTTTGTAGAAAACGATGTCAATGCCGCTGCGATTGGAGAATCTGCATTCGGAGCCGGCAGAGATCTGGATGACTTTGTATGTCTGACGTACGGAACCGGTATCGGCGGCGCGATTTTTACCAAAGGCAGGATCTATTCCGGCAGCAGTTATTCCGCCGGTGAATTCGGTGCAATCGTAACACATCCGAATGACCGCAATCCCGAAAAAGATATGTTTTCCGGATGCTACGAACGATATGCCTCCGCTGCTGCTCTCGTCAAAAATGCCATGCTCATAAATCCGTCCCTTTCAAACGGACGGCTGATCTTTGAACATCTGGAGGATGAAACCGTCAGGCGTCTCATCGATGACTGGATTATGGAAATCATATACGGACTGACTTCTGTCATTCACATCTTAAATCCCTCCTGCGTTATACTTGGCGGAGGAATTATGCAGCAGCCTTACATATTCGAACGGCTTCT